>JAKBCH010000023.1 GCA_021808055.1 Pseudomonadota bacterium
GTGAAGCCAGCCCCCAGCGTATCCAGCGTGTTCATCACTTCCAGCCGTTTTTCTGACGCGGCGGAGAGCCGGTGATGCGGCGGCCAGGTGAGATAGGCATAGCCGCGCTGCTTGCCGCGCCCCACGCGGCCACGAAGCTGGTAGAGCCCCGCGAGACCGAACATATCCGCCCGGTAGATGATGAGCGTGTTCACGGCCGGCATGTCCAGCCCGCTCTCCACGATGTTGGTGGCCAACAGAACGTCGTATTTACCCTCGCCGAATTCGGTCATCACCCGCTCAAGCTCGGTGGGGGCCAGGCGGCCATGGGCCATCACGGTGCGGATATCGGGCACGATCTCGCGCAGGCGCGCGGCCATGGGGTCGAGGTCTTCAATGCGCGGCACCACACAGAAAATCTGCCCGCCACGGAATTTTTCGCGGGCGATGGCTTCCTTAATCACCAGGCTGTCGAACGGCATGATGAAGGTGCGCACGGCGAGGCGGTCCACCGGCGGGGTGGTGATGAGCGAGAGGTCTCGCACACCTGTAAGTGCCAGTTGCAGCGTGCGCGGGATGGGTGTTGCGGTGAGGGTGAGCACATGCACATCGGCCTTGAGCTCCTTCAGCCGTTCCTTGTGCTTCACGCCGAAATGCTGCTCCTCATCCACAATCAGCAGAGCGAGGTCAGCGAAGGAAATGCCCTGCGCCATGATGGCATGGGTGCCGACGACGATGGAAATTTCGCCCGAGGCCAGCCCGGCTTTCACCTGTGCGGCTTCCTTGGGCGTGACGAGGCGCGAAAGCTGTGCGACCTTCACCGGCAGCCCGGCGAAGCGGGCGGAAAACACCCGGAAATGCTGCCGCGCCAGCAGCGTGGTGGGCACCACCACCGCCACCTGGGACCCCGCCATGGCGGCAATGAACGCGGCGCGTAGGGCCACTTCGGTTTTGCCGAAGCCGACATCGCCGCAGATGAGGCGGTCCATCGGCCGACCGGTGGCGAAATCTTCCATCACATCGGCGATGGCCTTCGCCTGATCCTCGGTTTCGGTGTAGGGGAAACGGGCGCAGAATTCGGCGAAGGCGCCGTCATCGGCGGCCAGCAGCGGGGCCTCGCGCATCTGGCGCTCAGCCGCTAGGCGGATAAGGCCCGCCGCCATGTCCTGAATGCGGTTCTTGGCCTTGGCTTTGCGCGCCTGCCAGGAGGCACCGCCTAATTTGTCCAGCGAAACGCCGTCCCCCTCCTGGCCGAAGCGGGAGAGCAGATCGATATTCTCCACCGGCAGGAAGAGCTTGTCGCCGCCATCATAAATCAGCTTGAGGCAGTCATGCGCGGCACCGTTCACGGTAACGGTTTCCAGCCCTTCATACCTGCCGATGCCGTGGTCCTGATGCACCACGAGGTCGCCTGCTTCGATCTCGGTGGCATCGGCGATGAACTGATCGGCGCGTTTCTTGCGCTTCGGCGGGCGGGCAATGCGGGAACCGAGCAGGTCCTGCTCCGCCACCACGGCCAGGCGGTCGGTTAAGA
Source organism: Pseudomonadota bacterium (assembly GCA_021808055.1). The sequence continues at coordinate 1,514 of JAKBCH010000023.1, forward strand.
AGCCGCGTTCCAACGGCAGCACGGCAAGGGCGATGGTGCCGGGTGGCAAGGCGCGGGCTTCATCCGCCGAGGCGATGGGCCGGGCGGGCGAAATGCCGTGTTCCTTCAGCATCAGCGTCAGGCGCTCGCGGGAGCCGAAGCTCCATGCCGCCAGAATGATGGTGCGGCCGGAATTGGCCCATTTGGTTTTCAGCTCGGCGAATGTCTCAAACGCGGCGAGTTGCTGGCCGATAAGAATAGGGGCCGGGCGGCCGCCGATTTCAACGCCCGGTGCCGCAGCATCAGGCTTGGTGAACGGCGAGAAGCTGAAACATGGCCCTTTCGCCAGGGCGGCTTCCCAGCCTTCACGGTCCAGATAGAGCATGCCGGAAGGGATAGGGCGGAAGATGGGCTCACCGGCGCGCGGCGGCAAACGGCGCTCGGCATAATGATCCGCGATCAGCTCCAGCCGCGCCTCTATGGCGGCTTCAGCCTGATGGTCCAGGCTGACCGAGGCGTTGGGGACGTAATCGAAAATCGTCTCCATGCTCTCGGTAAAGAGCGGGAGGTAATGTTCCGCGCCAGGATGACGCCTGCTTTCAGAGATGGAGACATAAAGCGGCTCCTCCACCGCCTTGGCCCCGAACAGCTCGCGCCAATTGGTGCGGAAGCGGGCGACGGAGGCTGTATCCAGCGGGAGTTCCGAGGCCGGGTGGAAATCCAGCCTTGGAAGCGCCTCGCCGGAGCGTTGGGTTTCGGGGTTGAAATGGCGCAGGCTTTCAATCTCGTCGCCGAACATATCGATCCGGACGGGCTGGCTGGCCCCGGCGGGAAACACGTCCAGAATGCCGCCGCGGAGCGAAAACTCGCCAGCATCCATCACCACGCCGGTGCGGCGATAGCCATCGGCTTCTAGGAAGGCGGCGATGTCCGGCAGGGAAACGCTTTCGCCTTTGGCAAGGCTCAGGCCAGCTCCGGCCAGGGCCGAACGCGGGACGATTTTTTGCAACGCGGCGTTTACGGTAGTGAGAACGATGCGTTTCTTGCCCGGCTCTGCCTGCAAACGGCTAAGGGCGGCAATGCGTTCAGCCACCAGGGCGGCGTTTGGGGAAACGCGGTCATAAGGCAGGCAGTCCCACGCGGGGAAGGAGATAATTTCGATCTCCGGGCCGAAAAAAGCGATTTCTTCGGCCAGGGCGGCAAGGCGCGCATCGTCCCGCGTGATGTGCAGCACCGGGCCGTCATGTTCGCCCAGGCGCCGGACCAGCACCAGCGCGTCCACGCCTTCCGGCGCACCGTAAACGGGGATCATTTGCGGGCTTTTTCGCGCATGGCCGCCTCGCGGACGCGGCGTAGCATTGGGCTGTCGGCGTAATCGGGGATAGGCTTGCGGCCGGTCAGCCAATCCGCCAGCTCGGCATCGGGGAATTCCATCACTGCCTCAATCTCGTCGAGTTCCTGTTCGGACATGCTGGCGATTCGGGCCTTCACGAAGCCACCGATCATTAAGTCGTTCTCATAGGTGCCGCGGTGGCTCGCGCGGTAGAACAGCTTTTTGCGGCGCGTATCCAGGAGCGCGTTCTGGTCTTCGGTCATGACAGCTTGCGGTATAGGTGGGGTTTGGCCAAGAGTTAAGCCCGTGACCGCTGAAATTTTACTGCCTCTGCGTGCGCCGCTTGCCACCCTGCCCGGCCTTGGCCCCAGGCTCTCAGCCCTCATGGCCAAGCTGGTGGGCGGGGAGAGCGTGCGCGATGTGCTGTTTCATCTGCCCATAGAGTTCATCGACCGGCGGGCAACGCCAAAACTGGCTGAGGCGCGGGCCGGGCAGGTGGCCACATTGCGGGTGGCGGTGGTGCGCCACGAGGACCCGGCGCGGAAGGGCCAGCCCTGGCGGGTGGTGATTGCCGATGGCTCGGGCTTTGCCGAGATTGTGCTGTTTCATGCGGCGCGGCTTTCGCAATTTCCGGTGGGGGCGCGGCTGATTATCGCGGGCAAGCTGGAGCGCTTCCAGGACCGGCTGGTGATGGCACACCCAGACCAGGTGGCGAGCATTGCCCAGGAAAAAGACTTTCCGTGGATAGAACCCATCTGGCCGCTGGCGGCGGGGATTACACCGCGCACCATGCGCAAGGCCGCCCTGGGGGCGCTGGCGAGGCTGCCGGAATTACCCGAATGGCAAGATAAAAGCATTCTGGCCCGGCGTGGCTGGCCAGGTTTTGGCGCGGCATTTCGGGCGCTGCAGGCACCTGCTGGCTTGCCCGATGGCAAGCCGCGCGAGCGGTTGGCCTATGACGAATTATTGGCGCGGCAGATTGCTTTTGCCCTTGTGCGCGGACGCAGGCGCAGGCAAGCGGGGCGCGCCATGACCGGCGACGGGCGGTTGCGGGCCGTAAGTTTAAAAAAATTCGGCTTTGAACCAACGGCCGGGCAGTTGCGGGCACTGGCGGAGATTGATGTGGATATGGCCGCCCCGCACCGGATGCGCCGCCTGCTGCAGGGCGATGTCGGCTCCGGCAAAACACTGGTGGCGCTGCTGGCCTGTTTACGCGCCGTGGAGGCTGGCGCGCAGGCGGCCATTATGGCGCCGACGGAGATTCTGGCGCAGCAGCATTTTGCCACGTTCAAGCGACTTTCTCCGGTGCCGGTGGCGCTGCTGACAGGCAGCGTGAAGGGCACGGCACGGCGGCAAATTCTGGAAGGCGCAAAAGACGGGTCGATTCCAATTCTCATCGGTACACACGCGATTTTTCAGAAAGACGTGGCGTTTCACGACCTCGGTTTCGCGGTGATCGACGAGCAGCATAAATTCGGTGTGGACCAGCGCCTGGCGCTGGGGGCGAAGGGCGAGATGGTGGATTTGCTGGTGATGACCGCGACGCCCATTCCGCGCACCTTGTTGCTGACCCATTGGGCGGAGATGGATGTCTCCCGCATTACTGAAAAGCCCAAGGGCCGCCAAGAGATTACCACGACGATGCATCGCGTTTCCGATCTGCCAAAGGTTGAAGAGGCGATTGCGCGGGCGATTGCAGCGGGGGGCAGAGTTTATTGGGTTTGCCCGCTGGTTTCGGAATCAGAAACATTGGACATCACGGCGACGGAGATGCGCTTTACTGAATTGCAGCGCAAATTCGGCGCGGTGGTGGCGATGGCGCATGGGCAAATGGAAAATACGGCGCGGGATGCGGCTTTGCAGGAATTTGCAGCGGGAACCAAGAAAATTCTCGTCGCAACCACTGTGATTGAGGTGGGGGTTGATGTGCCGGAAGCGAATGTGATGGTGATTGAACATGCCGAACGCTTCGGGCTGGCGCAATTGCACCAGTTGCGCGGGCGCGTGGGGCGCGGGCCTGCAAAAAGCTTCTGCCTGCTGCTGCATGATGACAAATTGGGCCAGACGGCGCGCAAACGGCTTTCGATTCTGCGTGACACCGAGGATGGATTTTTAATCTCCGATGAGGATTTCCGGCTGCGGGGGGCGGGTGAGTATCTCGGCACCAGGCAGTCCGGTCTTCCCGGTTACCGGCTGGCGGATGCGGAAAGAGATGAGGATTTGCTGGTGATGGCGCGCCAGGATGCGGTGATGACATTGCAGCGCGACCCCAGGCTGGAAAGCGAGTGCGGGAAAGCCTTAAGGGTTTTGCTCAATCTGTTCGACCAGCGCGATGCGATTTCAACCGTGAATGCAGGATAAAGCGATAATGTCTTCCTACCCCACCGCGCCGAAAGTCGGCATTGGTATTGTGCTTTTAAAAGACGACGAGGTGCTGCTTATACGCCGGGGCAAACCGCCAGGTGTTGGGTCATGGTCGCTGCCTGGCGGCAAGCAGGAGCTTGGCGAGACGGCGGAAGAAACCGCAAGGCGGGAGTTGCGGGAGGAAACGGGGCTTGAATGCGGCAAGCTGGTGCTGGTGGGGCACGCTGATTCCATCCACCGCGACGCGGACGGAAAAATCGAGTTTCACTATACGATTCTGGATTTCGCGGGACATTATATGGGTGGCGAGGCCGTGGCGGGGGATGATGTGCGGGAAGTGGCCTGGGCGAAGGCCGAGGAGTTTGAGCACTACGCACTTTGGGAGGAAGCCCGGCGGATGATCGAAGCCGCGTTCCGGCTTGTTTAGAGTTCGCGTTCAATCGCCTTCGCTACTCGCCCGGCTTCGGGCTTGGTAGCGGAGATGAAGAAATCCCGCAGGGAGCCATCCTTGCCGATGAGGTATTTATAAAAATTCCAGCGCGGGCGGGCGAGGAAACCCTTTTCCGCAACCACCCAGCGGAAAAACGGGTGCGCGGCCTCCCCAATGGCGTGCTCCTTGGCCATGATGGGAAAACTCACACCGTAGTTTATCTGGCAGAACTGGCCGATCTCCTCGGCATTGCCTGGCTCCTGCCCGCCGAAATCGTTGCACGGCACCCCCACGATGATAAGGCCGCGCGGGCCGTAAGCCTCCCACAATTTCTGCAGACCGGCATATTGCGGGGTGGAGCCGCATTTGCTGGCGGTGTTAACCACCAGCACGGGGTGCCCGGCCAGGGCGCTGAGCGGATAAGCCTCACCGGACAAAGTTTTGAACGAAAATTCATGCGCGCTGGCCATTTTCACTCCTGGTAACTAAAAACCCTTCATGCCGAATGAACCACCGATTCAGGGTCTCATCAATGTCATGGCCGCGCTGCGCGACCCCGAGACCGGCTGCCCGTGGGACAAGGAGCAGGATTTCGCCAGCATTGCGCCCTATACCATCGAAGAAGCCTATGAGGTGCGCGCGGCCATAGCCAGCGGTGACCCCTTGGTGCTGAAAGATGAGCTGGGCGATTTACTGTTTCAGGTTGTCTATCATGCCCGCATGGCCGAGGAGCGCGGCTGGTTTACATTCAACGACGTGGCAGAGACAATTAAGGGCAAGATGATCCGCCGCCACCCGCATGTGTTTGGAGAAGAGGCCGCCCGCAGCGCCGCAGCGCAAACCGCCGCCTGGGAGGCGCAGAAGGCGGCCGAGCGCGCGTCACAGGCCCAGCATGGCGTGCTGGATGGCGTGGCCGAAGCGTTGCCCGCGTTAAGGCGCGCTCAGAAGCTCACCAGCCGCGCCGCCCGGGTGAAGTTCGACTGGCCAAACGCTGAGGCCGTGCTGGACAAGATGGATGAGGAAGTGGCCGAATTGAAGGCCGAGCTGGGCGAGGCAAAGCCAGAGCGCATTGCCGATGAGCTTGGCGACATGTTGTTTGTTATGGTGAATTTGGCCCGCAAGCTGGGGCAGGACGCGGAAACTTGCCTGGAAGGGGCAAACGCAAAATTCATCCGCCGGTTTGGCCGGGTGGAGGCCTTGCTTGCCGCCAACGGCAAAACCCCGCGTGACTCAACGCTGGATGAGATGGAAGATTTATGGGCCAAGGCGAAGAAGGAGGGGCTATGAAAACACTGCTCGAAGGTTATGAGCGGTTCCGCAACGGCTATTGGCAGGAGCATAAGGACCGTTACACCACCCTGGCGCGTGACGGGCAGGCGCCAGCGGCGTTGGTGATTGCCTGTGCTGATTCGCGCGTGGCACCGGAGATGATTTTTGATTGCGCGCCCGGCGAGATTTTCGTGGTGCGCAACGTGAGTGCGCTGGTGCCGCCCTACGCACCGGACGGCAAGCAGCACGGCACCTCGGCTGCGGTAGAATTCGCGGTGAACGCCTTGCGTGTGCGCAGCATCGTGGTGCTGGGCCATAGCCGCTGCGGCGGCGTGCGGGCGCTGATGGAGGGGCCTGAGGGTGGGCGCGACTTCGTGGATTCCTGGATGAAGATCGCCAAGGCCGCCCGGCAGCGGGTTTGCGACGCGCCCGAGACCGCGAATGCTGATTTCGAGGCGCAATGTGCGGCCTGCGAGCATGAGACGGTTCGCGTCTCGCTCGCCAATCTGCTCACGTTTCCATGGATTAAGGAGCGCGTGCTGGATGGCAGGCTGACCCTGGCCGGGCTGCATTTCAATGTTGAAACCGGCCATTTGCAGATGGTGTAAACCGCAGCGGGAACATGACGCTTGAAATAAATGTAGCCTTGGCTACATTTAGCAGACGTGGAGTGCCCGCTGAACATGGATGCCGAGACGCAGACCGGATTAAGCAGCCGGACAGAGGTGGAAATTCGTGCCGTTCTGGCCGGGCGCAGCCGCGGGCTCGGCACGCCTTTGCTGTTTGCGGGGCCTGCGGTTATCGCTTCCATCGCCTATATGGACCCCGGTAATTTCGCGACCAATATCCAGGCCGGGGCGCGATATAACTACCAGCTTTTATGGGTGGTGGTGCTGGCAAACCTCATCGCCATGCTGTTCCAGGCGCTTTCGGCCAAGCTGGGCCTGATAACCGGCCGCAACCTGGCGGAATTATGCCGCACCCACCTGCCCCGCCCCTTGGTTTACGCCATGTGGGCGGTGAGCGAGGTAGCGGCCATGGCGACTGATCTCGCAGAGTTTTTAGGTGGGGCCATTGGGCTTTCGCTCTTGTGCCATTTGCCGTTAATGGCGGGCATGGTGGTAACCGGATTTATCACATACGCCATGCTGCTGCTGGGCGGGCGCGGTTTCAGGCCGATGGAGCTGATGATCGGCTTGCTGGTTCTGATTATCGCGGTTTGCTATGTGGCGGAGCTGTTTTTTGCGCCGGTGAACTGGGCCGCCGCAGCCACAGGTTCGGTGCTGCCACGCCTGCCGGATAGCGAGGCGCTGACGATCGCGGTTGGGATTATCGGCGCCACCGTAATGCCGCACGCGCTTTACTTGCATTCCAGCCTTACCCAGCACCGGGTAAGGCCCCGGAACGACGAAGAACGCATGATATTGCTGCGCTTTTCCAACCGCGAGGTTATGGTGGCGTTAAGTGTGGCCGGGCTGGTGAATATCGCGATGGTGATGACGGCCGCAGGCGCATTCCATGCCGGGCACCGCGAGGTGGCGGATATTACCACGGCCTACCACACGCTTTCACCACTTCTGGGCCCGGCGGCGGCCGGGGTGTTTCTGGTATCGCTGATGGCCTCGGGCATTTCATCTTCAACGGTCGGCACCATGGCGGGCCAAGCGATTATGCAAGGCTTTGCGGGGTTTAAAATTCCGGTTTGGGTACGCCGGGTAGTAACCATGGTGCCAGCCTTTGTGGTGGTGGCCATGGGGGTGAATGCCACCAAAGCGCTGGTGATAAGCCAGGTGGTGCTGTCCTTCGCGCTGCCGGTGCCGATGATCGCGCTGGTGATTTTTACCCGCCGGCGCGACATTATGGGGCGGTTTGCCAATTCCCGGTTGCTGAGCGGCACCGCCATTGGCGGGGCTGGGATCATTCTGGCCTTAAACGCGGTGTTGCTGGCGCAAACGCTGGGCTGATTTCAGGGTTTGATTTTCAACGCCTTTAGCAAGACCGGCATGGTGAGCCCCTGCGCCACAACCGAAAACACCACCACGCCGAATGTGGCGATGAGCACCTGGTTGCGCATTTGTAAGCCCTGCGGCAGTGAAAGCGCCAAAGCCAACCCCAACGCCCCGCGCAACCCGCCCCACCAAAGCACATGCTGGAAGCGCAGCGGAACGGATTGTGCCGTGCGCTGGAACAAGCCGCAAAGCGGGTAGATGGTGAGCGCCCGCCCGGCCAACACCACCAGAATGACGACCGCCAGAGCCGAATAACCAAGCGCACTAAACGATATGCCCGCCACGGTGATGCCGATGAGCAAAAAGACGAAGGAATTGGCGATGAAGGCCAGGAAATCCCACAACGCCAGGGTGAATTCACGGCCTTTATCGGACATGAAAACGCCCCAGTTTCTGGCGGAGGCCAGGCCGATATTGCCCATGAGCAGCCCGGCGGTAACGCTGGCCAGCACGGCAGAGCAATTAAACCGCTCCGCCAGCATGAAGGAGCCATAAGCCAGCACAGTGGTGACGGCACTTTCCACCAGATGGTCCGTGGTCCGGCGCACCAGAAGAATAGCAACACCTGCGCAAACAGCCCCGGAAAGAATGCCCCCGCCAACCGTGACGGCAAGCAGTCCGGCCACCTGCCCTGGCCCAGGATGCCCCTGGCCAGATGCCTGCACCCAAGCCAGAACCAGCGCGAACAGCACCGCCGCCACACCGTCATTCAACAGGCTCTCGCTTTCCACCAGCAGGCGCAGGCGGCCATGCACGCCGTTATCCTTGAACATCGCGATGACGGCGACGGGGTCTGTTGCCGCAATAAGCACGCCGAACATAACGGAAGGCTGCAATGGCCATTTTAAAAGAACATGGCTGGCCACGGCGATAAAAATTGCTGAAATTAATGTGCCAGGAATGGCGAGGGTGAGCACGGGCAGAGCATCCTGCCGCAAATCCTTCCAGCGGATGTTGAGGGCGGCCTCAAACAGCAAAGGCGGTAGAATAACTTCGAAGATGATGTTTCGTGTTAGCACCACGCCAGTATGAACGGGGCTGAACGCCAGCCCAATGCCCGCGGCAACAAGCCCCACCGTATAAGGCAGACGCAGCTTGCGGGCGATGAGAGCGACCGCAATGGCAACGATCATCAGATCGATCATCGAGGCCAGGAAATCATTCATTCCGCCAGGCTCATGGATTTACGATGCTTCTTCTTCGATGATGGTCTGGGCAGCAGTTTGGCTGAGCTGCGTGGGCGCACCACTCAAATGTGAGCCAAGCACGTAGCCCGCCGCCACCGCCAGCACGCAAAACACCACCGAGATGCCGACATTCAGCGCGGCCCGGCCCACGGCACCGCCGCGCAACAGATCCAGCGTTTGCAGGCTGAAGGAAGAGAACGTGGTGAAGCCGCCGCAAATACCCACCATGAAAAAGATACGGGTGGATTCAGGCAACGGAAACCGGCCATGGCCGAGCGTGAGCGAACCGAAAAAGCCAATGGCGAACGAGCCAAGAATATTGATGAGGATGGTGCCCAACGGAAAATTACGGCTAACGGAAATTGTGGCCAGGGCCAGCCAATATCGTCCGACGCTACCGATGGCACCGCCGAGGGCAACGAGCAGGGTTTGAAACATCAGCCAATCTCCTTCCAAAAGCGGGGCCGAGGCAAAGGACTCCCGCAGCGCATTATGCCTGCAGGAGTCATCAGCTCCCCGAAGGAGCGGTTTTGGGGGACTCCATCCCCATGCTGTTAGCTTAAGCCATGGCAGGCTTGATATTCAAGCCTATTGGCCGGAATCCTTGGCCGCGAGCGCGCCAATGGCGGACCAGTCCAGCTTTTCTCCGCCCTGGGCCAGCAGGGTAAGAAAACGGTCTCGCAGCAGGCTGGCGATAGGCAGCGGCACGTTCAGCGCCTCGGCCGCGGCGAGCACCAGGCGGATGTCTTTCTGGCCAAGCGGGGCAGCAAATCCGGCGGGCTCGAACTTCCGCTCCACCAGCAATTGGCCATAGGTTTTGTAAACCGGAGCGTTGAACAGGGTGGAGGTAAGCAGCTCCAGATAGGCTTTTTCATCCACACCGCCTTTGGCCACCAGCGCCAATGCCTCGCCCAGCGATTCGATAACCGAGGCGATAAGGAAATTGCCGCTCAGCTTCACGAGGTTGGCGCGGGAGGGCGTGGTGCTGAGTACAAATACCTTCTGGCCAATGGCCTCAAAAAGCGGCTGCACGCGCGCGAGATCTGCTTCTGCCCCTGCGGCGGCGATGAACAGCTTGGCCGCGGCGGCGGCATCCGGCCGGCCAAAAACCGGAGCCGAAACGAATTTTTGCCCGGCTTTTTCATGTGCGGTTTGCAGCACCTCAGCCGTGGCGACGCTGATGGTGCTGGAGGAGACGTGGATAGCGTCTTTTGGAAGATGCGCCAGCACACCATCCGGCCCATACACCGCACTCTCAAGTGCGGCATCGTTGGCAAGCATGGTGAACACCACATCCTTGCCAGCGGCGGCCTGGCCAGGTGTAGCGGCAATCGGTGCGTCCAGCCCCACTGCCTTCTCCCGCGTACGGTTATAGAGCGTTACCTCGTGCCCAGCTTTGATAAGATTGGCGGCCATGCCATGGCCCATCTGGCCGAGACCGAGAAAACCGACCTTCATGAGTTATTCTCCTGGTTTTGGATTACCGAGGCGACTGGAACGCACAAGCTTAGCACGTGGGGAAATAGCCGCTTTGGATGGAGCGTCGCATATTGGCACGCCGCCTTCTCAAAACAATAAGAAGCGGCGCAGGGAATTTTTTGAAAATAGAATATGCCAACTTGGCTGAAAATGGTCGGAGCGGCGGGATTCGAACCCACGACCCCCAGTCCCCCAGAATTGGGCGAGCTGTTGTAACTATTTGAATTAAAAAGGCCAGGTTTCCAAAACCAGACGCCACGAAAGGATATACAAGGGTGCGAGTGTGGCGATTTTGACAACAGATTTTCCCGATGTGTTCCGCTGAACGCCGTTCACTTTGCGGGGTCTCTTGCAGAAGGGCCGCCCCTTCGCCCAGGCATAAGGCCATGCCATCACCGCATAGCCCAATGGCTCGCAATCAGCCGTCGAGAATAAATTCAGCGATCTCCGGCCCTCGTCTACCCACCTGGTTCCACCAATGCGACGACTTGAGCGCCGCAACAGCCGCAACCCAGTTCCCAGCCTCCATCTCCGCCAGGAAGTTTTTGAAATCGACGAGTCGCCCCCACCCCATGTTGAAATCTAGGTTGATGAGCTGGGCCTGCCGAGTCGGGCTTAGCGTCCGCCACCACGGTATCTCAGCATCCAGCTGCGCGGCGCATGCCTCCACATCGTTGGCCAACAGAACCCGCGCCTCCATTTCAGAGATCCCACGGTCCGCAAGATTTCGCCCTATCCCCACCGTTGGGTTGCCGCGCACAACCATTCCGGCCCGGAGCGGCAATCCAGATTCGTCATCATAGACAACCAGGCGCAAGCCCTCGTCACCCCGTAGCTGCCCAAGCACCTGCCCCATATCAAATTTGTGAGTAGAGGGGTCATCAGCCGGCTTCGGCGCCCCAGCCCCAAGCGAATCGGCGATGAGACTTATTTGTTTAGGCACACCCAAATTAGAGGGCAGACCTTTCTGCCCCACATCCAGTGAGGCCGTCGAAGCCTGGCCCTCGCCGGGCGCTTCCTGGTCTTCCTGCGTATCCATGGTTTTCTCTCCTTATATATAAAGGCGGCGGTGCCCCATGCGCACCGCCGCCCGGCCCTCTCAGGCCATCCGGGCACCGCTACCCGGATTCGGTCAGAGCTTGATGCCGAAGATGGCGAGCACCGACTCGATCTCCGCCAGCAATCCGGTGGCTTTGGTGGCGGCAGCGGTCACGGCCGCCCCAGCTTCGGGGGAAACGGCAGCTGCAACGGTGGGCGCCTGAGCAATCGCGGCAGAAAGCGCGACATGTGCGGTCTGTAACGCGGTGTTGTGGTCCGCAAGAGACTGCTCAACCGTGGAAGTCACGGTTTCAGCCCCCTGCAACGCAGCGTTGGCTTCCTGGCCAATCACACCACCCTCAGCGGCGGCGATGTCACCAACCACATTCGCCACCTTCTCCACCTCGGCAGTGGTCTTCTGCAGATCGGTTTCAGTGGTCGTGGAACCCGCCCCGAGATCGGAGGGAGAACGCAAGCAAGCCAAAGCGGCCGCCAACGCAGACGAGTAAATATGACGCATGATAATGTCCTTTTCATATGGGGCGGTGAAAAAACTACCGCGCGCCCCTGCGCGGTATGGGTTACGGCCTGCGCAAATCCCCGCGCGAGACACGATAAATCGGAATCAACGCACCCACGCCGCCAGCAAATGCCAGCATGTCGAAATGGTGCACCTTATAAGCGTTGTAGACAGCGCCAATGATAATCACGAAAAAAGCAATCAAGAAGGCCATATTAGCCTCGTCCGGAACGCCATTCTCATCACTGCAAAGGCCATAAAAAAAGCCGCGCTTTTGCGCGGCCTGCGGCGGTTGTTCACTATCCATATCAAACCCTCGCACTTGCCTGAATAGCCTGCATGATGCGTTGTTCCTGCGCTCTCGCATCATCTTTTGTGGGGAGTTCTCCCACTTGCTGGATCATTTTTTCGCGGAACCGCCTGTCGTCTCGCTCTTTTTCAGATAATGACTGCCACAGTTTGTCATCGCCGTCTTTTGCAAACTTCTTGGCAGCTTCTTCACTTTCATCGACCTTCTTGTCGACATCCGTGATCTTGTCCCACATTACCCGCAGGAGCACGAAAACAAGCCCCCAAAAAGCAATTCCAGCAGTAACAAAAATGCCAACCGCCCATTCGAAATTCGTCTGATCTTGCGGTGTCATTCCTGCCATCTCATCTCTCTTCCTAATACAACATATAGATGAATCATTCGCATTCGCCTACCAACTAACGGATTAGCTACTAGCAGTTTCAGCGAATATCCAGGCAGAACTCCACTCCACAGCTGTATCGTCTTGATAGGCTGGAACCACATACGAGCCATCCGTCAGTAGCATCGGCGTAGCCCAAGCCGTCGTGGTCTGCTCCGGTGGTAATTGCATCAGCACAGTTTGCTCGTTGCAATAGATCTGCGCATCCGCCTCAGCCGATGCTCCGGTAAAATGTCGCCACATCATATTCCGCTGATCCCATAATAAGCTTCTTGGTTATGCTCTATAATATGCCGATCAGAATCAGCGAGTGTCGTAATCGTCTGCACAAGTTCAGACATCAAGCCCTGCCAATATGATGAGCCAAAATTCTGTCCAATTCGGGCGGCGGATGTTGCAGCGTTATATGTGATGGCAGAACTCGAGGATGCCCCAAGGGTTCCATTCACGTAGAGTCTCAGGGATGTGTCACCGGCAGCTGTCCATATAGTCGGAGTCCCTGTCGACACACCAGTAGTCGGTGTACCCACAACACCATAGTTCACAACGGTCACTGTAGGTGATCCGCTGTTGGGTGAAAAATTTATAAACAGTGATCCTGCACCTGTGGTCGCCCCTACCTGGTATGGAATAATTACTCCAGCCCCGTTAGGTTGAAACGTCCCGACAAAGTTAAAGGCAGCTCCAGTCATTCCGGCCGGTGAGAGTGCTTGCGGCTTATTCAGAAACGACGTTGTGTTCTCCGAAAAATCCAGTGCCGGACGACCGTTGAGCGTGGCTAGTGTGCCGTTCAATACTATTCGAGGATCGAAGGCTGCTGAGTATTGAGTCATATTCCCAGCGCTGCCCAACGACCCTTGGTTGTACCACGTTGTAATATAGCCGCTGCCCGACCCAACAAAATTAAGCAGGGTTACCACATCAAGAGAATTGCCCACAAACCCGATATCGATCGCCGAATTGTCAGAACTACGCCGCACATTTATGCATTTGCCGTTGTAACTTGCAGTCAAGCGCCTTAAGCCAAACGCCCCAGCCGGAACACCAGAACTCAGCGTGTCAAGCACACATCCGCCCCGGCTAAACCCTAAAAGCTGTGATCCTATCAGCATTATTGGTATCCGTTCCCAACGCCGCAGATAATATGAGTGCTGTCCATCACCCAATAGAACAGCACGTCAACCGCGCCAGCCGCCGTACTCAGCGCCGGCGTTCCGGCCGACCCGAACTTCCACCAGCTGCCCCAGGTAATTGTCCTCGTTCCCGTCGCGTCCTGGGTCAGCTTAATATGGCCGGAGGAGCCCCGGGTCATAGCCGAGGGGTTCGCCATCGTGGTGTTCCCGCCCAAGGTAATCGCGGCATCGTTTCCTTGCGTCAGGTCCAGCGTAACCGTCGCCGCCCAGGTAATCGCCTGCACCGTCGCCGCGGCCGTTTTCAGGAAAGTATTCTGGCCCGTCACATCCGCCGCGTTCGTAACATCTGAGGCCGCAAGCGTCACATTCCCCGTGCGCCCAGCCACCTTCTGCACAGGCGCCGCAGCCCCGGCAGCCGTGGCAAAGTCCGCCAAATCAGCGGACGTTATCACCACTGCACCTGTGCGCCCAGCGACAGTGATCACCTCGGTTGATTGGCCATCGATCTTATTCCAGGTATTCGTAACCCCGTTGAAAATCGCAATGTCGCCAACATTCCACTGGCTTATACCATCCAGCGTCGTGGTGCCCGCCGTGGAAACCTTATAAGCCATGCCTGGCGTGCCAGTGCCAGAGGTGAAAGCTGGCGTATTCGTGCTGGCGTTCCATGTACCAGCGAACTGGAAAACTTCCGTCAGCCCCAGATTGATAAGCGCTTGCGCGGCAGTGCTGGCCCCGGTGCCACCTTGGCTGATAGGCAACGCCGCAGCAAATTGCGGCATACCGCCATGGTTGGCCAGCAGCACATATTTGCCCAGCGTGGCGCGGTACATCGCCAGAATCAAACCAGAAGCCTGCAGTGCGCCAGGTGTCAGCACCGCCCCGGTGCCGCTCACCAGCGCGGCAGCCGCTGCCCCGTTATAGGCAATCGTCACACCACCGGTGGAGGTGTTGGCAACCGTCACCAGCAACAGCATGCCATCCACCGGCGCCGTCGGGCCGGAGTTGGACGCCACGACAATCGCATTCGCGGCCGAGCTGGTATCCGTGCACTCCACTGCCATATCCGCCAGCAGCGCCAGCGGGTGGCCGCCCGCCGTCGAGCCATCGTGCGAATGCACGCGCCAAGTGTCGGTGTTAACCGTTAGCTCGCCCTGCGCGCCTGTAAACGCCGCGTGCGCGGCCGTGTTGCCACGCCGCCGCTTAACCTGAACCGCCATGAAATTATCCTTAAGTTAGCGTGGCACCCAGCTCGATGGGGATGCCGATATCGTCGTAAATAGTCCCGAAATCGTCGCTCTCGTTCACAGCATCGGTGATGGCGCCGTAATCCATCGCAATCCCCAGCGCGAGCAGCGAGGAAACTGGCCCGAGCGAACCTGAGCCCATGGGAATATATTCAAACACTTCACAATCCGAGAGGTCTTGCTTGCCACTTCCGTCAGCGTTGAAACTCGCCAGCTTTACATACAGCGTCATCCCCACGTATTTTTCTGGCAGGTCATAGATGAAGAACGCACTGTCCAGCCGGGCAAACAACGCCCCCACGTTTTGCGCCACAGCCGTGGTGCCATCTTGCCCGCGATACAAACCTGAGAGCTTATACTGGTTGCCAGCCACGAGCGTTGCCGTGGTATAGTCAATCACCTCACCATTCAGATAACTCAGCGTGGCGCCATTTGCCGCCGCAACAGCGGAGCTGGCGCTGCTCAACACACCGCCACTCTGCGTCAAATCGACAGTTAATACGCCATACGGAGCATCTAAAAATACACTCTGCCCAACATTATCCGTCCAGCTGGTCGTATTCAGAGTTCCAACTTTTGACCAATTCTGGCCATCAGCCGAAGCTTCAATAACAATATTTGCTGGCCCCCAAGTCTCTCCCGTGCGGCAGAAAAACTCTATCGATGCAACTGGCTTCGCCACTGGAAAAACAAACATAATCTGAGCAGTGCCAGACCCTACATAACACTCCCAAAACGTAGACATATTGCCATCAAAAGCATTGCTCGGCACCTGCCCGGATGTATAGCTTCCACTTGCCGTTCCGCCAGTGCGATCGATTGCGATACCTGAGGCATCATAGAAGACAACTTCAGCCAAATCAGAATTGGATGAGGTTGTATCCGCCGAACATGTGAAGCGCCAATAGGCAGCCCCCCCTAATGCCCCTACGTTCTCCACCAGCACACCCTGCCGACATGGCGTGGATATCGTGCCCACCAAGTTGTAGCTATCGCCGTCGAGCGAAATATACACATCTGCGCCGCCCCATAGCGGGTCCGCCACGCCCCCAATCGCCCCGCTGGCACCAATCCACACCTGGTTCTGCCCACCGGTCACGTCGGGCGGTGGCTCGAAGATAATCGGCACATTCACCGAGCTGGCAACGGTGTAGTTTGTCAGCACGCCAGATGCCGTGCTGGACTCTTTCGGGTATGCCGTCGCCGTACCCACACCTACCGGCAGTTCTTCAACCGTCAGCGTCAGCGTGCCGTCATCCGCCTCCTCAACGGTCTGGATGCGTACCAGCACCTTCTCCATGCCCATCGCACTATCGGTCAGCGTGATGATATCCATTGGGTCAAGCCCGCAATAGCGCTCATCCAGCTTTATCGGATAGGTGTTACGAACATAAAGCTGGCGCTGCAGAATAAGCTGGGCAGCTATTGCGGCTACCGCCTTGTCACAAATCTCCATGGCGGAAACGCTGGTATCGATCCGCAGCCCATATGTATTCACAGCCGCTTCATCGCGGGCTTCAATCACCGTGGAATTATAAGCGTTAGCGCGGTCGCTTATTGTCAGCCGCTCCACATTATAAGCCTCGTAAATATCCGTGATCTGCCCGTTCAGCGGATCGTTCGATTTGTCTTCCTGGTAATCATCATCGATCAGATCAAATACCGGCGTCAAATCTGGCACATATGTCACGCCGTTGGCGGTTATCGCTGCATCGCCGTACGGCACGAACTTCACCAAACCGCCTGAGTCAAAGATTGCGATGTTCAGCAGCTTTTGCCAGCGCTGCAACACACTCTGTGCGGTCTCGATCGAGGTAAGGATCGGTGAAATCGATATTCCTACTGCCCGCCAATATGTTTGGCAAGCCGCGTCACCGTTGGTGGAAGCCTCGGCCGAGGAAAGCAGCGTCGTCAAATCCAGCTCATTCGCTGGAAAGTTCGGGCTATATTGCGGGTTGGTCAGCGCGTCTTCAATCACCAATGCCGGGTCCGCATCAGCACCATTCGTCCCGGTACCCGCATATTTGCCGATAACTTCTAGGGAATGCGTCGGTAAGCTCGCCGAGCTTCCTAAATCATAATTAGCTTCGCATAGATAAGCCGTGCCCTGATACGAAAGTGCCTGCTGGGGATAGGAGGAAGATAAATAGCTCCATGGCGTCTGCGGCGTAGAACCCAAGAACAGCGTTAACCCAAGCTGCGAAACAGTATAAATCGTGCCGTTTTTCCAAACTTGCGCTATGCCCGTAATCGGCCCTTCGCACAGGCCGAGAATTACATCAGCCGAATAAGTGTATGTCGTCGCGGACCCACCCCCCAGGCCCTTACCGGCGCTTTGCTTCTGTGCGTGCTTCTGGAAATTGTTGTACCAAATTATATTCGGCGCCAACTTGAAACGCCCCCACCCCAGCGGAATCGGCAGCGTTGCAACGGATGTCTGTAGCTGCAGGCCCGTATAAGTGATGGCGGTGCCGGTCTTTTTTGTGCCGGCGCTCAGAAAGCTCATTGCCGCCTCCGCTGCCAATAGCTGTAGTAAAGCCGCGCCTTATCGGCAAACGGGCTTTGCAGCACATTCTCCACCAGCACGCACCCCGCCGGCGCTGATGCATGTACAATCAGCGGCCAGGAAACCACAATGCCGCCATGGCTGTAGGTGCGGCCATGCTTGAACACCACCACGTCGCCGAACACCGGCATTTCCACCTGCGCTGCCCTATCCAGCACAAAACCGAGATATTTCTCATCACTTCGGTGCATGTACCAATCATCGGCATAGGGTCTTGGGTCGAATGGGGGCACAAGCTGCAGGTCGACAAACACGCGCACCAACAGCATCCCGCAATCGCAGCCATGCCCTTTTACGTCGGCCTGGTTACGGTACGGCGTGTTCAGCCACGTCAGCGCCTCCTTTACCACAGCTGCGCGCTGGTCGATTTCAGACGGGGTAAGGTGCATGATTCTCAGTAAGCCGTTTCTGGCGGTGGAACGAACGGGAAGCCACGGAATCGCGATAGATTATTGAACTTCGCGCATCCACCAGCGCCGCGTGTATGGTCACAACCAGGCCAAATCACGAACTGATCCCCTTTGGCGGGCACATAATTCAGCGGCTGGGCCAAGGTCAGTAGGCTGCCCGAAGCATTTTTGAGCTGAAACAACGATCCCGCATTCTGGCCACCTTGGAATTCAAGCGTGCCATGCGAGTAATTCAGGAACGCATCGTCCGAGGCCGTCAGCGACGGCGTCCCTGAAAAGCCAGAGCCCGTATTCGTCAACTGCACGCTGGTTATCATGCCGTTCGTAACGACCGGCACAGCAGCGGCATTCACGCCGCCACCACCACTAAAAACCAGCTGCGTGGCGTTTGAATAATTTGTGCCGCCCGTCAGAACCGAAACCGAGGAAACTGATCCCGTGCCGGCCGCAACACTTATCTCCGCCGTCGCGGTGCCGTTTGTGCCAGGTGCAATCGTCAGTGTGGGGTTGGTATAGTTCGTGCCACCTGATATCACCGCAAATCCGCGCAGCTGGGGCGTGCCCAAACCCTTAAACCCGCTATAATAAACCAAGGGCAAAAGTTCCGCGCCCGATCCTGTCGGATCGGTCAGCGTGAATTCAGGCGTAGATGCATAGCCTGAATTAACAAGAGCCGAACTCGTGAGAGTGATAAGCTGAATCGGCCCTCCCGTCGCACCACTCATATTCACTTTGAACGTCGCGCCGGAGCCACCCAGGCTTGTGGGCACAGTGGTATAGGTGGCACCCGCCAGAACGCTGCCGATCGTCTGATATGAGGCTTTATTCAGCCCGCAGCCGCTGTCAAACAGCGTGTGCAGGCAGGATGCCTGCCAGTCGTTACGCGGAAAGTCGATATCGAGCAGAACCAGGTTGCTTTTCACATTCACTGAAGCAGTGGTGCGGCCGAACGCTGTTATCGTCGTCACCCGGCCTTTGAACAGCGTTACGCCACCGGCCGCCACAGCGCCTTTTAACGGAGACGGTGGCCACCCCGAGGTTGGATCAAAAAAAGCCCTGTCACGCTGCAAATATGCGCCGTCCAGCACGCGTTGCCGAATCGCCTGCCCCCAGGGAATTCCATAAATCAGGTCAGTCGGAGAATAGATGAATGTAATCGCCTGTTCATCGATATCCACACCCACCGTCTGCTTCAGCTTCAAGCCCTCGATGCGAACGGCGTTCGCGGCAAAATATTGGCCTTGATACCAAACTGCCTGGTTAAGGTTCGTGTACCTAAATACATCCCCATTTCGCAGCGTCAGGGTGAAACATTCGGCATACGGCAGCTCCGTCGCGCCCTTCACCAGCGAGATGATATTGGCATACCCCGCCTTCATGATGTGCGCACGCTACGAATCTTGCAGCTCTGCAGCGTGTGTAATTGATACATGAACTCCTCATAATCGTGCATGTCTGCCAGAAAGCGGCAAACAAAATAATAGCTGAAGTCTGCCGTTATCACGGTTCCAGCAGATGGGGGAGAACTGAACTCAATCTGGTTCGCGTTCACAACGCTCCAAATCCCCGAGCTTTGTCCAACCCCATTGAAATAAACCTCGGATACAATATTCGCGGCTTGAACCTGCTCTTGATATGGACCAACCTGACGCATCAGCGGAAAAACCGTTGTCGTGCCGTCGCCAGTTCCTAATGTGCCGCCCGTTGCCTGGTGGAAGTCAGGGTCCGTAAACAAAAACGCGGCGTATTGTCCCTGGCATTGTAGAAAAAACCCCATAATCTGCTGCAATGATTCCGCAAGCGCCGCCTGAAAGTTTGTACTATTGGAATTCAACACGTCATAGATCAGTTCGAATTCATAGAGCGGCACGGAATAGAGCGGCGTGCGCACCTCTCGGCCGCTTGCGGCCGTTGATACACGCGTCGAGCTTGTCGGGCGCCTATGGATTGACCAACCAAGTCCTGGGAAGGATGTGATATCGGGAAACGTGATGGAAGGGATCATCGGATATTCCGGGACGTTAACGGCGAATTCGACAAATATCTTGTCAATTCTCGCTTTGGGAATGCCAACAACCGTCGGCTCCGCCAAAATATTTTCAACACGAGCCGCGCTGTTATCAACAACAGCTGACTCCGCAAGAAGACTGACGACAAGCGCATTCGTCATGCTACCACTTCAATACCTGGCTGTATGGAGTTAAGTGCCGATGCAACAAATGCGACACCCGTTGAAGGATCAGTCTCCCACACGTTGCTCTGGCTCGTATAACTATCCGCCAGCGCAACTGTAGGCCCAGTGCCAACTACACCTCCAGATTTAAGTAAAGTCGCCGTGCTGCGTGAACCCGCATCATCTTTCTTGCAGATTGCTGAAACCATGATTGCTGTGACGGCAGTCACATTAGAAGGAGCTGTTACTTTATAGAGATCAATCGCTCCCACCGTGCTCGATTCATTATAGTCCGCTACGTTGGGAGGATTTTCAGCGACGTTTTGCCAGTTCTGAGCGTTCCCTATTGGCGTAAAGTTGTTCTGATCGCCATTTGACACGACTACTCCACCATAAACGCGACGATCGCCGATCCATCCAGTATTCACGGTACCAGCTAGGCTGTACCACAGCACATGTTGGCAATAGAGCGTTTGCCCTCCAACACCATCGATTCGAAATTCCGTGAGATCGTAAAGAGCTCTGCTTCCCGTTTGGGTGTTAATCCCCGTCAAGTTCAGGATCAGATTTTGTCCAAGCAATCGAAGCGCGAAACTTCCCGATGTGCCAGATCCTATGGAGATTTGAGCCTCAGCGTGGAATAACGCATTAATCGGAAATTGCGCCAGCGCCGTGGCTATAACGAGCACGCCACCATTATCCATATCCCCGCTATATAGCCGCACAATGCCGGTCGATCCATCGAAAGAAACGGATGCATGCACAACCCCATTAATTAGGTCATGCCATTTTATCTTACCAACCGCACCCGGCGCGGTAGAAAACCGAATGCATTTTCCACCAGACTGAAACGGACCACCAGGCAATACTCGGCGCTGCCAGCTGACGTTTGCTGCATATCCACCATTTCCAAAGCCAAACGTTAAGGTTGGATCACCGAGCAAACCCCCGTTCCCAATCGTCAATGTGCCAGAGTTTCCGTAACTACCTCCCGTCCCCCAAGTGAGCATACGATTATATGTTATGAAGTCACCCCAAGAGCTGGAAAAGCCGAATGACTCCACGTCAACAATACTCATCATCCCCTCCTAAATGCACGTGACAAGGCTGGATATTTACCGCTGGAATGCAGTCCAGATCGTACACCGGCATTCATCGCTGCGAACACGTCATCAACCGAGATACCACCGGCGCCCCCATTAGAGGTCACGCTGTTATTGAAGTGCATGTTGTACGTGTCACCACCGCCCCCACTATCGCCCCCGCCTGAAACCATATCAAGCAACGGCTGCGCGATGTTCGCGGGTAGCACCATTTCCTTTTCATGCAGCTGCGCCAGCGGATTAACACCAGCCGGAATGACAGTGCCCCCTTCGGCCGAAAGCACTTCAAAACCCATCACAGCCGTATAAGCCGCTGCAGCAGCAGCTGGCGCCAGTACGGGCCCCACGTAAGGAATGCCAGCCACAGCCGAGAACGCACCCGCAGCGGCTTTCATGGCGTCGTTATTGATCTGTGCCACACCAGAGGCTAGAGACACCGCTCTACCCTGCGCATCACCGGCAACCTTTGCTGATAGCCTGGCCGTCTCACCCGCCTCGGTGGCAGAAGTGAGCCCCATTTGGGTTGCCAACCCATGTGCCAATATCTGTGCTTCACTCGCTATGTAGCTTGTGAGCTTTTTTGCCTCCGCGTCGATAAATGCCAGAGTAATGCTCTGCGCGGCTTTGGCCTCAGCGTTCTGCAAGGTCTCTGTACCCTGCAGGATGCCGTTTATCGAGGTGTCGAAAGCCTGCTGAATCGGCTGGAATGCCTGCTGCCAAGCCTGTTGCGTCTTTTGCGCGGCCTGCTTCTGCGCATCCTCTACCTTTTTAGCATCTTGCACCTGCTGGTCGACAAGCTGCGTATTCAGTTGCGCCATTTCCGTTAAGTGCTGGGCTTCATAGACCTCGATATCGTCCAGCGCCTTTGCTTTTGCAGCGGTTCCCTGTTCGTCCAAAGCAGCTTCCTGCTGCATCTCTGCTAATTGGGCGGCATAAATCTGTTTTTGTGCGTCGATTTCGTCTTGCACCTCAGCAGCTTTAGTTATCTTGCCTTGAGAAACTTCGGCATCCCAGGTCTGAACCTTGGCCTGATACTGAGTAGATGCAATCTCTTTTTGCGCGGCAGCAGCATCTTGGGCAATCTGTTTCTGCTCTGTAGCAGATGACCGCGCCGCAGAAGTCTCTGCGCCGAGCTGGCTTTGCCGCGCGGCCGTCTCGGCTTTACTCAGCGCATCACGCGCCTGCAGCTCCTCCTGGCCACTCAGATTTCCAGCCTGCAAAACGCTCTGCCAATATTGCACGGTGTTCTGAAGCTTCTCTTGATTTGCCTCCTTAATGCTGGAAGCATTCTGCTCGATCTTCGCGTTCTCAGCATCAAGAGTAGCCGTCAAATCCTTCATCTGGCTGGCATTTGAGACGGTCGGCGCCTGCGCGGTCGCTGGTGCCGCACCGCCAGCACTTGAGCGCTGCTTCGCAATACTGTCATCCAGCGTTTTTTTCTGTGCTTCGAGCTTGGCAAGCTGCTGATTAAGCTCTGGTAGCTCCCCACCACCACGAACGCCCGTACGGCTCGCCGCGATATCAGCTTGAACAGTCGCAATCTTCGCGTTGAGGGTAGGCGCCATGGCGTTCGCCACCGCATCAAGTGCGGGTAGTAACCCACGCACGATGGAATCGGTAATCCCTTCAACCGCAAGTTTTGCCCGGCCCATATCCTGTTCATACTGCTCAGCTGCCTCGGCGCTCTCGCCGGTCCAAGTCTGATTGAGCTCGTTCGACTTCTCAATCGCCCCTTGCAATCCCACTTGGCCAAGCTCATTCAGCATTGGCATCAAGGAGGCGCCAATCTTCGCGCCGAAAATATCTGTCTCCAGCGCGGTCTTATTTGTACCATCAGCGTAGCTTGCGAGCTTCGCTGAAACCTCGTCGAGAACATCTCCCATCGGCCGCAAACGGCCGGCCGAATCCGTAACTTGCACTCCCATGGCCCGGAATGCCTCAGCAGCGACCCCCGTCCCTGTTGCCGCCATCTGCATGGTGTTCGGTAATTTATCGATCAGCTTCGAGAATTCGTCAAAATTAGTTCCAGTCTCGGCCGCCATCACCTTCAGGCCGGAGAGCTGCTCGGTGGTCAGCCCAGTTTCCTGACTCAAGTGCAACATCTGCTCGCCGCTCTCGGCGACATGGTTTATAGTCTCAGCCACCTGCTCAAGAGCCAAACCCGCGACCAGAAACTCAGAAAACGAGCCAATAGCATCGGTGAAGACCGATAGGCGCGCATGCATTGTCTCGAAGCTCTCGCCGGTCAGGCGGGCACTCTCACCCAACTGGTTAAAAAACCCCGTCACTTCTGGGTGCACAGCTTCCCGCATTTCAGCGTTAAGCGCAGCAAGCTCAACCTTCGCAGCTGCCGCTTTTTGCGCTGCTGCCTCGAGCTCAGGCGCTAAACTGGCCTTCATGTCGGCGCTGGCCGACACAAACTGTGACGCCAAATTTTTGACCGTAGCGTTCACCTCGGCCAGTTCTGTCTTCGCCACGGCCGCCTTCGCTTGCAAGGACGTAACGTTTGCGGTTATCGATACGTTCAGCGATTTGTCGGCCATGCTCTTTGCCCTACGCTTTGAAAGGAAATACTCTTGAAATCGGTCCGAGTTTTGACGTGTCTTTTGGCGCTGCTGACCATGTCAGCGTGCGATTTTAGCCCCGCCGGCATCAGGGCATCACTTCAAAAGGAAGATACCAATGATGTGGCCGATGCCTATTACACCGGTGGGGCAAGTTCGGTTTACGGCCAAGCCGCGCGGGCTGAACTAGAAGCCAGAAACGCGATTCCGCCGGCTGATTGGGGTGCCATTGACCAGCGTGAGGTCGCCGTAGGCATGGGTCCTATCTCGGTCGAAGCGGCGTGGGGCTACCCAACAGCCATCAACACGACGACGACAGCCCAGGGGCAGGATGATCAATGGGTCTACCGCCCCTGCGACACATGCAGCGCGTCCTATGTCTATTTCACAGACGGGCGCGTCACCGCTATCCAGAACTGAAACAGTAGTGAACGGCATTCACTACCTTCGCATCATCGCTTTAAACCACGCCGCCAGGACGATCTGAGCCGGAGGGCTGTCCTCCCAGTATCGAGCAAGTGCTCGATAGTGCGACCAGCTCATCGCGCTAATCTGCTGTTCGGTCCATCCCAGCGCCGTGGTCATTTGAGCATAAATCAGAGGCCAGTCGAACTCGCTTAGGGGGATTCCTCCCCCGCCGCTTCCCCCGTATCGGGCTTCTCCGGGTCGCGGTAGTACCCAATCGCACGTCCGATGATGACCACGGTTTGGACCATTTCCACGGTGGTCGCGCCCCTCAGCCCTTCAAAGTCAGCGAAGCTGCCCTCGTATCCTGCAAGCTGTAGGGTCTTGTAGAGTATCGTCTTGCGGGTTTGCTCTTCAGTAAGTGTTTCGCCGGTACCAGCAAGCCTCAGCAGCTGAGAGAGGGTGGAAACGTCCCTCACCGTGAAATCTTCCGGCAGCGTATACTCACGCTTCGCAAAGGTGAATGTTTTAGGCACTATCGCCTCCTACGGAGAACACGCGGCCCAGGTAATCCTGCGCCACAGAGAAATCGGACTCGGGAATCGTCCAATCCTCATTCTTGAAATCAAGCGTCCATTTGTCGATGCCGACATTATAGTAGGTCATCGACGGCGGCGTTCCCGCGTAATTGGGATTGTTCCCGCGATAAGGCTGGCTCAACACCATCTGGAAGCTGGGCCGCGCCCCCATTTTCTGCGCATAATATGTGAAGCTGGCGCCAGTCGTTTTGGTATAGGTGTAGGAGATCACCACCAACCCGCCAACATCCGCCGTGGCGAAGGTATAGCTGCCGTTAACAACGGCATACTGGCCGGTCGCCGGCGCCGAAGCGACGCGGGAAAGCTGCACGCCCGTGGTGACATTAACCACCCCAAGGTCCTGCCCAAAGGTGGCGGCATTCGCCACGGTGATCGACGGCCCGAATGTGATGGACGTGGCGCTGGGAATAGAGGCCGTCGTGTTGGCGCTGAGGGTAACCGTGGTGCCGGTCACGGCCTGCACCACGGTACCCACCGGAATGCCGGCGGCAGTTGCTGTCTGGCCAACGACGACACCCGTGGTCGCGGCAAACGTCAGCGTATTGGCACCAGAGGCCGTTAAAGTACTCGTGGGAATGCTCACAGCTGCCGGAATCGCGGTCCCGCTTGGCGCACCCTCGTTCTCCGCCGTCAGCGTGATGCTGGTGCTGGTCGTTGCGCCGAAGGTGGTGGCGTTCACATCAGCGATGCGGAATTTCGCGGCTTTCAGCTTCCCGCTGATTTTAAGGGCGCCACGCGCGATGGCGACGGGCGCGTCCAGCGAGCCCTGCAATGGTTTGCTGCCCCAGGAATGGTCGACAGAGATATCCTGGCACACACCAACCTTGACCGGCTGTGCGATGGCCGAGCCTTGCGGAATGAAGTAGATGCTCCCCGCGCCATATAGATATTGTTCCAATGCCATCGATGCGGCTCCTTATGCTTCAGTGATGAGATGCACGGCAATCGCCGCGATAAGATCGCCAGATGCCGCTTCCACACGGCTAAACGCATCCGGCGAGAGATCATGCAGGCATGAATTGCGCCACGTCATATAGACGTTTCGCGCAGTTGCCGCCGCCTGGTCTTCCGTCACACCAACCTTTTCAGCTGGCTCAACCACAGGCGCAGGGGTGACTAAAGTGTCTTCCTGTTTGTTCGATGTTTCACTCATCAATTTGGTCCATTCGATGTGGTGCGGATTTTAATGGGGATAATGGCGCCAGCTTGTCCTGAGAGTGCGCCATCATCCTTCTTGATTTGGCCCTCTATCCAGAGATGCTGAACAATGCCGCCCAGGTTGAAAACACCAACCCATGGCGCCGGCAATAACGCGGTTTCTACTGCCTCGATGAGATTATCCAGCTCTTCGCCTGGCGGTTCGTTCGGATCATCTGTCTTGTAATAGATGATGATCTGCGCGCCGAGAACGACATTGGCCGGCAAGTTTTGTGCCTCACGCGGCAAATATTCATCATCAGCGGAGCGCAGAAATATCGCGGGTTGAGCCGCCACGGCTGCTGGCATCTGAACGCGACGGCCATATGTCGCAAACCCCGGAATCTGCTGAAGTACGGAAAACAAAGAATCAAATATCGTAGAACGGCCGATCATGTTTCTATCGCTCGCTCAACAGCCCGCTCCATCCTATCAAACGCCGCCGGCGCGATATCTGCTTCCGGTCCGCGTAGGAAGCTATGCGGCTCAATATTCAATGTGCGCTCGATATCCAACGGCGGCGAAAGAATAAATGAGAACAGATGCGTCAACTTCATGTTGATGGTGCGATGCGTCCCATATTCCAAAGCACCGGCCTTGCCGAAATCTTTGGTTATGGCAACAATGCCGGTTATTGAATTTTCTCCCTCAACAACTCGTTTTGTGGTTGATGCTTCAAGTTTCCCGGTCTTATGAGGTTCAGCTCCAATAATGGCCTCATAGAGTTCATCCGTCGTTTGCGTGATGGCATCAATCAGATTGATGCGTGCATATTTCGGAAACTCCTCAAATTGCAACGCAACCTTTCGGCCCGTCTGAACTTCAAGCCCGATTTCCATTATGCCACCACGATGAAGCGGTAATTATCGAGCAGATCGACCACATCAGCAGGCATGTTGCCATCCGGCGTGGGGTTCACCCAATAGCGCACATCTCCCATCAGCGGCGTGCTCTGTTGCATGATCGAAGGATCACGTCCGCGCTGCCAGAATGCCTTTTTTGTAAGGCGTGAACACGCATCTTCAATATCACTCGGAATTGTCGCGAAGCCAGCAGTATAAACTACCACCGTCTGGTAGGAATCCCATTTGCGCGGTAAGCCAACACAATCGAGGCGGATGATCTGGCTTTTTGCCAAATCAATCATGTAGTCGCTCCCCTCAACCAGCACCACAGCGCCGTCCGGATAATTCACCGTGACAGACTGCACAGCGATCAATGGCCCCTTGCTCAACTGCAATACCGTCCGGCGCTGGCTTACCTCGCTGAAAAAATACGATTCGAGAAAATTGAACTGGTCTTGTATCGTTTCTACCGGGAATTGCCGATTGCAGTATTTTTGGATTGCGGAGCTTGATAGCGTTATCTGCCGCGTCAGAAACGCATCTGCCGTCGCATCAGCCCCGAACGTGATAACCGTTCCCGCCGGCACATCCCCGGCAACCGCCGCGCTCAGCGTCACAGATGCCGCAGTCACCGCAACCACAATCGCCCCAGGCTGCAGGTTACTCCCCATCGCCGTCTGGCCTTTGGCAATGCCGGTGGTTGCCAAAAACGGCAGAACAGACCCCGAAGCCGTATCAGCGGACGTCGTGAACGCCGTTCCCTCGGGAATCGAGAGGTCCGTTTTCACGTTGTCGAGCGTGGTCAGATCATAGCTGGGCGCGGGGGTCAGCACCGTCGTGATGACATCGATACTCATCAGAACACCGGCTGCAGCACGAGCTGCAATGCGACATAAGTGACTTGGGCCACAGGCACAGCTTTGGTGCCAGACCGGACGCGCAAACAATTCGGTCCACGCCAAAGCTCCGGGTCTATCACCACCCAACTACCAGGTGTGACAGGGTAATCCACTTCCTGGTTCGCGTTGGAATACACCTCATACCAAGTCGTGCCGCCGTCATTCGACGCCTGAAAAGTCAGATCAGCCGCCGTCCAGTTCGTCGGCACAATCACGCCGTGCAGCGTCATGCACCCAAGATTAAGCGTGCCCGTCAGGCTTGCTCCGGCGGCGATGGGCGCGGGCAAGAACGTGGGAGCCGAAGAATTTACCGGCATGGTTCACCTCTCAATTTGGGCCGGGTGTGCCAGCACCCGGCCCCGGCCGCGTTAATTGCTGTAGGTGGACGGCGGGTTTTGCCCGGCGTAATCCGTCAGCAGGATCAAGGTTGCCTCGGTGATATTCGCCGCGTTGGAAGCGCCGGTAACCACCGCAAGAGTGCGATAGCCGTTGGCTATATCCATGCATGCCTCTGGCAAAATCTCGAAGATCACCATTTTATCTGCCAAGGTGGCGTCCGGCGTGAAAGAGGCCGCAGCGGCCTGCGCCACCAGCTGGTCGGTTGTCGCGGTGGCATCATTCA
>JAKBCH010000092.1:0-2873 GCA_021808055.1 Pseudomonadota bacterium
CCGGCCAGCCGTGCGACATGCACACCCCAGCTTTTTTCCGCGGCACCTTCCACAACTTCGTGCATGAACACCACTTCGCCCCGGAACTCCTTCACCCGCATCGTATGGGCCTTGAGGCGCGGCAGGGCCTCCGTCAGCTGCACTAGCTCATGGAAATGTGTGGCAAATATGGCGCGGCAGCGGTTCTGGTTATGCAGGCTCTCCAGCACCGCCTGGGCGATGGCCAGGCCATCGCGCGTACCGGTGCCGCGGCCGATCTCGTCCACGATCACGAAGCTTTTTGGCCCAGCCTGGTGCAAAATCGCGGCGGTCTCGGTCATTTCCACCATGAAAGTGGAGCGGCCAGAGGCGAGATCATCCGCCGCGCCCACGCGGGAGAACAGCCGGTCCACCAGCCCCAGGCGCATCTCTTCCGCCGCTACCGGCAGACCCGCCTGGGCCAGCACCACCAGCAGCGCGTTCTGGCGCAGAAAGGTGGATTTGCCCGCCATGTTAGGGCCGGTGAGCAGCATGAGGCGCTGGGCAGGGGAGAGGTCGCACCCGTTGGGGATGAAGCCGGTGCCGGGCGGCAGCGCCTCTTCCACAACCGGGTGGCGACCGGCGGTAATGGAAAATGCCTCATCATCCGAAAGGTTCGGACAGCAATAACGCCCGGCGAGGGTAAGTTGGGCCGCACTCTGCAGCACATCGGCCAGCGCCAGAGCCTCTGCGCAGGCGGCCAGCGGCTCGGCCACCTCCAGCACCTGTTTTACCAGCCAGGAGAACACCAACCGCTCCCGCGCGGCGGCGCGGGCGGCGGCTTCGGTGATGCGCCGGTCGAGGTCCGAAAGCTCAGGGTGGGTGAAGCGCGCGCCGTTGGCCATGCCTTGGCGCAAGTGCAGTTCAGGATAGGCGCGCAAGGATTCCACCGCCCCGGCGGGAGCCTCCAGCACATAGCCAAGCTGGGCATGATGGCGGATTTTCAAGGAGGCCACGCCGTAGCGCTGCGCCAGTTCGGTCTGGAATTGCGCGATGATGCGGCGGGTGTCGTCTCGCAGGGCGCGTTCGGCGTCCAGCTCGCCATCGAAACCAGGGGCAATGGCGCCGCCTTCGTCCAGTCGCAGGGGCGCGGGTTCAGCCAGGGCGGATTGCAGTGTGGCCAGCAGGGCAGGGGCGGGAACCAGGGCTGCTGCCGCTGCCTCAAGCAGTTTGGCGCCTTTTGGCAGCAGGGGGGCCAGTGCCGTACCGGCTTGCAGCCCGCCGCGCAGGGCGGCGAGGTCCCGCGGGCTGGCGCGGCCCAGCGCGATGCGGCCCAGAGCGCGGGCCATGTCCGGTGTGCCGCGCAGGGCGGAGCGCACGGCCTCCACCTGGCCG
The DNA here is from genome assembly GCA_021808055.1 of Pseudomonadota bacterium. The sequence continues at coordinate 1,354 of JAKBCH010000092.1, forward strand.
GAATCGCGCAAGGCGAGCCAAGCCTGCTGGCGGGCGAGCAGGGGTTCCAGCCTGCACAGCGGGGCGGTGATCCAGCCTGCCAGCAGCCGCGCCCCGGCGGGCGAGACGGTGCGCTTCACCGCGGCCAAGAGGCTGCTGCTTTCCGTGCCGCCCCGGGCGCTGGCGAGTTCCAGGCTCTGGCGGGTGGCAGCGTCCATTGCGAGTTGACCGGCCAGCCCGGCGCTGGCGGGGCGTGAAAGGCGGGGCTGGCTGCCCATCTGCGTCGCCTCAATATAGGCGAGCACGAAGGACGCGGCGAGTGCTTCAGCCCCCGAAAAATCCCCGAATGCATCCAGGCTGGCGGCGCCGAATTTCTGCGCCAGCTCTCGCCGTGCGGCCTCGGCGTTGACGGGCAGGGCCAGCGCCATGCGCTTGGTTTCCACCCGCCTTGCGGCATGGGCGCCGAGAGGAATTTCATCGGAGGCCAAAATCTCAGCCGGGTCCAGCCGTCCGAGAATGGCGGCGAGGCCATCAGCACTCGTCTGCTCGGTCTCGAACTGCCCGGTGGAGATATCCGCCCAGGCCAGGCCGAACCGGCCCTCATGCGCCACGATGGCGGCACAGAAATTCGCCCGCCCGGCTTCCAGCAACGCTTCCTCGGTAAGGGTGCCGGGGGTGACGAGCCGCACCACGCCGCGCTTTAACGGCCCCTTGGCGCCGCGTGCCTTGGCCTCGGCCGGGTCTTCCAACTGCTCGACAATGGCGACCCGGAAGCCGCGCCGGATGAGCCGGGCCAGATACATCTCCGCCTGAGAGACAGGCACGCCGCACATGGGCACAGGCTGGCCCTGGTGCTGGCCGCGCGCGGTGAGGGCGATGTCCAGCGCCGCACTGGCGGCCTGGGCGTCTGCGAAGAACAGCTCGTAGAAATCGCCCATGCGGAAGAACAGCAGCGCATCTTCATGCGCCGCCTTGATGGCAAACCATTGCGCCATCGCCGGCGACGCACCCAAAGCTTCCTTCATGAACGCGCATTTAGCCATTGCCGGCGCGGAAGGCCAAGAGGCGAGGTTAGAACGACGGAATGCCGGGCACGGTGGCATCATGCTGGATGGCGGCCAGCCGCGCGAACTCTTTGCTGTCCAGCGGCTGATGGAACAAAAACCCCTGCGCTTGCGAGCAACCGTAGGAACGCAAAATATCGGCCTGCCGGTGTGTTTCCACACCTTCGGCCGTTACCAGCAGGCTCATCCGTTCCGCGAGGCCGATAATGGCAAGAACAATGGAACTGTCGGTCTTTTCGTGACCAAGATCGCGGATGAAGGAGCTGTCGATCTTCACTTTGCCGAAGGGGAAGCGGCGCAGATAAGACAGCGAGGAATAGCCGGTGCCGAAATCATCCAGCGCGATGCGCACGCCCTGCTGGTGGAGCCGGCGCAACGCACTTTCGGTTGCCTCACCAAACTCCAGCATGGTGCTTTCCACCACTTCCAGCTCTAGCCGGGCGGGCTGCAGCCCCGTGGTGGTGAGAATCTGTGTGA
>JAKBCH010000092.1:2883-6304 GCA_021808055.1 Pseudomonadota bacterium
GCAGCGGTGAGACATTCACGGCGATGGTGAGCTCGCCTGGCCAGGTGGCGGCCTCGGCGCAGGCGCGGTGCAGGACAAAATCGCTGATGTCCTCGATCAGCCCGCTTTCCTCGGCCAACGGAATGAATTGCGCGGGTGGCACGTTGCCAAATTCCGGATGCCGCCAGCGTACCAGCGCTTCAGCCCCGGCGATGCGGTTGGTTCTGAGATCTATGATGGGCTGGAACATGACGCTTAGCTCGCCGCGTGCCAGCGCCTGGCGCAATGCCGATTGCAAGGCGCGGCGGGCCTGCATTGCCTCGTCCATTTCCACGTCGAACACCCGCACGATGCCACGCCCATCGCTTTTTGCGCGATAGAGCGCCATGTCGGCGTTTTGCATGAGTTGGGCTGGGGTGCTGCCATCCTGGGGCGCCATGGTGATGCCGATGGATACGCCAATATGCAGCAACTGCCCGTCGAACTGGAAGGGGCGCATGATCCGCTCCACGATGCGCCCGGCGATGGCCTCCGCCTCGGATTTTTCGGCGGTGATGACAATGATGGCGAATTCATCGCCACCCAGGCGCGCCGCCACGTCGAACTCGCGGATGCAGCCCTTCAGGCGCTCAGCCACGGCCACCAGCACCGCATCGCCGGTGGCGTGGCCCAGCGTGTCGTTGATGATCTTGAAATTATCTAGGTCCAGGCAAAGCAGGGCAAAGCCGGCGATATTCGCGGTGTCACAGCATTGGTGCAGCACTTCGGAGAAGAGCATCCGGTTGGCGAGCTTGGTCAGGCTGTCGTGCCGCGCCAGGAAGGAGATATGCTCCTGCTGGCGGCGTTGGCCAGTAATGTCCGATCCCACGCCATGATAGCCGCCGAAGCGGCCATGCTTGTCCAGGATCGGCTTGCCGGTGAGCGACCAGTAGCGCTGTTCGCCGTCCACGACCACCGGCACCACGAGATCCCGGAAGGGGGATCGGTCCTGGAGGGCGCGCTGCAGCCGCTCCAGCGCTGAGCCGGGGGCGGCCTCGGCCATGTTCGCCTCGCCCAGCATGGCTGCCGGGAAGGCGCCCTTGAAGCTCTCCGGCGTGCGGCGCGCCACCTGCACGAGACGTTGGCTGACTTTTTGCAGCTCCATCCGAGCGTTGGTTTCCCACAGCCAGTCGGAGGCGCTTTCCTCGAAATCGCGCAGCAGCAGCCGGATAACCTCGGCATTTTCCTCCAGCCGGATGGCGCCGATGGCGCGCTCGTTCATCCGCCGGTTGAGATAAAGGATACAAAAGCCGGTGAGGGCGACGAAAGCCGCGAGATCGACCATCGCGTATTTGTCTTCGTCGTACTGTATCAGGCTGAGCATGGCCCCCAGTGATGTTGGCGCCCAATAGGCGATGGCGCAGGAGGGGGGCGAAACCAGCACCGGCGTGGCGATACAGCCGATGGCAACGGCATAGATTAGCGAACGCTGGTTTGGGGTTCCGTGCTCCATGAGCAGAATGATCAATATGCCCCATAATATGCCCAGTATGACGAGGACGATACTCATCTGCCGGAAGTAAAGCCTGGCATCCCGTCCTGTGACCCCTTCGCGCCGGAGCCAAAGCCACCCAGCCAAAATTACAACGAAATACACCAGCGTGATGAGAAGAAGGACGGAGGCACGCCACATTCCACCTGGGTTCGAATAAAAATCCAGGCAGATAAGAACTAGTGTATTGAGACCGACCATCGAGATGGCCCTGATCACATAGCTGAAGTCTTTTGCTTGATCGAAAAGTAGACGTTCGCTTAAATCTGGCGGAACCAAGAGGATCAAACCAAGAAAATTGGCAATTTGGTGCAGCCTCACGGACAGCCATGACCGACCTGGCTGGGGAGCGGCAGGCTCGGAAGAGGCGGAATACGAGTCGGTCATGACCGGAAGAGTGTTGCCTTTCACGCGCCGAAAAAAACAGAAAACGCCACTTCGGAGGGATACAACCTTACGTACTTTCTTTTTTTAGAAAACGCTATCTTTAATTGACCAGCGACCGCGCGAAGCAAATTTTCACCTAAAATATTTTAAACGCACAACCAAAAATTATTTTCCGAAATTTTATACTTCTTAAAGTAGAAGTACGGAATCGGAATGAAATAACTATAACAGCATTTTATTTCAAAAAGCTAAGGTTTTAAAAGAAGAAAATTAGAGCGCGCGACGCTCAGAGAGCGGGCCATAATACCCATCATGCCGATTTTCAACGAATAATTAACCTACATCTTTGAAGGGAATTAGTTTCTAATCTTTCTTGTTTTGGTTGCAAGTCAAGGAGAATTTACCATGAGCTCATTAAAATCCCACACGGCGGGTCTTGTACGCGGTGAAATGATGCGGCGGCCTTCAAGCGGCCTTACCGCGCGGCTAGCGTTGGATGAAGAAACGAAGGCCGATGCCTATTCTATCCGCCACGCAAGTTATCTTTCTGGCGGCTATATTGATCCGCGCCCAGACGGGCTATTTTCAGACGCCGATGATCTACGGCCGAATAACCGCTCCGTGGTCATATACAGGCAAGGCCGTCCGGTCGCATCCGTTCGTATGTCTGTTTACGATCAAACGCCTGGCCTGACAGGATTCGATGAAATCCCAGCGTCTCGTATTTTCCCCGATGAGGTGAAGGCCTTGGCGGATCGTGTTGACACCGGCAGGCCGGCCAAATTCACGGAAATCAACCGCCTGGTCCGTCATCCAGATTTTGCGGCGGATTATGAGTTGGTTTTTGTTCTCTACCGTTTCGTAGGCTTTTTCGTGGCGGAGGAGAAAGCGGATATGACCCTCTCTTGCGTACGGCGCAATCATACGCCTTTCTACAAAAGGTTGCATTTTGAATATGTTGCCGGTCCGCGCCGCTATGCCGGCGTGAAATTCGAGACCAACCTGATGTGCTGCCCGAACTCTTCTTACGGGAACGTGCTGAAGGATATTCCGGTTGTTGATGCGGGTTCCGGGCCGGCCAGCGCTTACTCTGGATTGCTGCGTGGCGAGGCCGTGCCGGTTTTTGCCGACTGATCCTGCCAGCGTTCTATCATTTCCAAAAATTCCTGAAGGACTCTTCAAATGCACATCGTTTCCACTGCCATCACCGGTTTTGTTGCCGCCGTCTGCTTCGCGGTCTTTTCTTGGGGGGTTAAGAAGCATTTCCGTTCCACCGGTGCCATGCCGCTGGGCATGAAACTCACCAGCCTGCTGAGCCTGGCTTTGTTTGCGGCCTTCGCCTGGCATATCGCGCAAGGTGCCTCGGGGCTGTGGCTGGTTGCGCTGGGGCTGTTTATCGCCTCGCTCGCCGTGTTCGCCGCCGCCGTGGCCGCCAGCCACCGCACTCCGCCTACCCTGGCGTTTGATACGGATGCGCCTAACTTCCTGCTTCAGCACGGGCCTTACCGCTATGTCCGTCACCCA
>JAKBCH010000024.1 GCA_021808055.1 Pseudomonadota bacterium
CGTCGAAGTGACATGGCGAAAAGTCGGGACACTGCTCAATCAATTTACTCAGGACGAGTGCAAAAACTACTTGCGCCACGCAGGCTAGAATGGTGGATCAAGTTAATCACAAATCACTCCATAAATTAATCTGAAGCCTGATACGACCACAAAACAAAAGGGCCCCGCATTACGCGAGGCCCTTTTGTTTTGTGCAAAGGCTTAATTCAGCCTTTGCAATTTCATTACTTCTTTTTGACAATGCTCTGCGGATTAAGGCTGCCGATATTGCCGCTCTCGCTGCCTGCGGCAGGGTCGATCACAGCATTAATCAAGGTCGGCTTGCCGCTGTTCATTGCGGCATCAACAGCCGTGCGCAGCTCATCCGGTGTGGTCACGTTAACGCCAACGCCACCGAATGCTTCCATCATCTTGTCGTAACGCGCGTCGTGGACGAACACGGTGGTCGCAGCATCGCTGTGGCCGGAGGTGTTGACGTCAGTGCCACGATAAATGCCGTTATTGTTGAAAACAACAATGCAAACGGGCAGGTTGTAGCGACAAATCGTTTCAACTTCCATGCCCGAGAAGCCGAAGGCGCTATCGCCCTCAACCGCCAGAACAGGCTTACCGGTCTCAATGGCAGCGGCAACAGCAAAGCCCATGCCAATGCCCATCACGCCCCAGGTGCCAACGTCAAGACGCTTGCGCGGCTGGTACATGTCGATGACGCCGCGGGCGAGATCGAGCGTGTTGGCACCTTCGTTCACCAGGATCGCGTCAGGACGCTCCTTAATGACGGTCCGCAGCACGCCAAGAGCGGCGTGGAAGTCCATCGGAGAAGAGTTCTTCTTCAAGCGACCATCCATCTTGACGAGGTTGGCTTGCTTGCGGGTTTCTAGAGCGTTGACCCAATCCGCCGGCGGTGCCGGCCAAGAAGCACCCATGCCCGCGATCAGAGCTGCAACGCAGGAGCCGATATCGCCCACCACCGGTGCCGCGATCTCGACATTGCTGTCCATTTCTCTCGGCTCGATGTCGATCTGAATGAACTTCTTCGAGCCTGGCTCGCCCCAGCTCTTCCCCTTACCGTGGGAGAGCAGCCAGTTCAGGCGGGCACCGATCAGGAGGACAACGTCGGAATCCTTCAGCGCCTGCGAACGGGCGGCACCAGCGGATTGCGGGTGGGTGTCGGGCAGCAGCCCCTTGGCCATGCTCATTGGCAGATACGGGATACCGCTCTTCTCAACGAGCGTGCGGATGTCTTCGTCAGCCTGGGCATAAGCAGCGCCCTTGCCAAGAATAATCAGCGGGCGCTTGGCGTTCTTCAGCAGATCAAGCGCGCGGGTAATCGCCGCTGGGGCCGGCAGCTGGGCCGGGGCGGCGTCGATCACCTTAACAAGAGACTGGCGACCGGCTTCGGCGCTCATCACCTGAGAGAACAGCTTGGCTGGCAGGTCAAGATAAACGCCGCCAGGACGGCCGGAAACCGCCGCACGAATCGCACGAGCCACGCCAATGCCGATATCAGCAGCGTGCAGCACGCGGAAAGCGGCCTTGCAGAGCGGCTTGGCAATGGCCAGTTGGTCCATTTCCTCGTAGTCGCCCTGCTGAAGATCGACGATCTCACGCTCGGACGAACCAGAGATCAGGATCATCGGGAAGCAGTTGGTGGTGGCATTGGCCAGGGCTGTCAGCCCGTTCAGGAAGCCAGGTGCCGAAACGGTGAGGCAGATGCCCGGCTTCTTGGTCAGGAAGCCGGCGATCGCGGCGGCGTTACCTGCATTCTGCTCATGACGGAAGGAAATGACGCGCATCCCTTCGCCTTGGGCGAGACGGCCAAGATCTGTGATCGGAATACCCGGAACACCGTAAATTGTATTGATATCGTTGAGCTTAAGGGCGTCGATAACGAGGTGGAAGCCATCGGTAAGCTCGCCCTCGGTCTCCGCGCCGACAACTGTTGAATTTGTGTCCTGGAGAATCGCGGACATCGGCTCTATTCCTCCACATTAGATATGAGTTTGCTCCGCGCCCGTCTAACGGTGATCACGGCAAAACGCAGTCCTACTGGCACACCAAATGCCACTAGTCAACAAGAGCACCAGGCAATCTAGACTGGCCTGAACGGTGTTATGCATTTGAATTACAAGGCGGGTGCTGCGGAAAACACACCTTCATCTCGCTCTAATTTCCAAAGATTTACAAAGATGGCAATTTTGCGGTGGACAACCACCAAATATTTGGTGTTTGGTATACCCAATACACACGAGGCAGTTTGGGTAGGCCGGTTACCGGCGGAGTTTCCGGTAGAATTGAGGGAATAAGGGGTGCTGAATTTGTCGGCTCCTTTTTGTGTGTTTGCTGAATTAAAACCATCGCGGAGCGCGAGTGTGGAGGAGAAATATGTCTAGTAGTTTAAACGAACCTGTTGGCATGTCCGGCAGCCAGATCAGCCCTGAAGTTAACAGCACCCGCTGGCGGATGCTCATTTTGGGCGTCGTTTGCATGGTTATGATCGCTAATCTGCAATATGGTTGGACGCTGTTCGTTCTGCCACTTCATAAGATGCATGGCTGGGCAACGGCAGACATCCAGTTCTCCTTCGCGTTGTTTATCGCGCTTGAAACCTGGGTAACGCCGCTCGACGGCTGGATCGCCGATTCGCTTGGGCCGAAATGGGGTCCGCGGGTGGTGATGGGCGCAGGCGGCTTGATGGTCGCAGGCGGCTGGGGCCTCAACTCCATCGCGACCTCCTTGCCAATGCTCTATGCTGGCGGCGCGCTCACCGGCTTTGGCGCTGGCGCGGTCTATGCCACCGCTGTTGGCAACGCCACCAAGTGGTTCGCGGATCGCCGCGGCCTTGCCACTGGTCTCACGGCTGCTGGTTTCGGCGCTGGTGCCGCGCTGACCGTTATCCCCATCAAGATGGTGTTGGCGAGCTCCGGCGTTTCCTCGGCGTTCCTGGTCTTTGGGCTTATCCAGGGTGGTGTCATCCTGATTGCTTCGCAGTTCATCCGTGCGCCGTTCCCCGGTGAAGCACCGCTTCCCAATAAAGCCAAGGCGCACATGCAGTCTTCGCGCAGCCACACCACCGGTGAAATGCTTCGCACGCCGGTGTTCTGGGTGCTCTATATGCTGTTCCTGCTCATGGCTGCTGGCGGGTTGATGGCATCCGCGAACATGGCCGCGATCGCGAAGTCCTACGGCGTGTCTGATGTCGTGATCCTCTTCGGCTCGGGCGCTCTCTATATCGGCTTGATCTTCGCGAACATCATGAACGGCATCGCCCGTCCGCTTTTCGGTGCGGTTGGCGACAAGATTGGCCACACCAACACGATGGCTCTGTCTTTCGGTCTTGGTGCAATCGCTTACTTCATGATGCTGACCATCGGCACATCGCCTTGGGGTTTCGTGCTCAGCATCGGCCTCATCTTCGTCTGCTGGGGTCAGATCTTCAGCCTCTTCCCGGCTTTCTGCACCGACCTGTTCGGGCCGAAATACGCGACAACCAACCTGTCCACGCTCTATACCTCTAAGGGTGCCGCTGGCTTTCTTGTGCCGGTGGCGAGCTACATCGTGGCGCAGACGCATACCTGGAGCAACGTGCTGATCCTGACCGCCTGCATCAACGTGGTTGCGGTGGTTCTGGTGATGTTGGTGCTGAAGCCAGCTGAAGCCCGCTATCACCGCCTCAACATGGAACACGCTGCTCCGGCTGAGTGATCCACGTTATTTCTACGCAAGGGGCGGTACCGAAAGGTGCCGCCCCTTTTTTGTTTGCCACTTGTGGTTTGGAGGCCATTTTGTTTGAGCAACGCGATTCTTGGCGGCTCGGCCGCAAGCGATCTCCTCCAGGCCTGCAGCTCTTGTCGGGGCGAATTTTGGTTTTTAAAAAGTTAGCCAATCTAGAGTGATTTGTGATTAACTTGATCCACCATTCTAGCCTGCGTGGCGCAAGTAGTTTTTGCACTCGTCCTGAGTAAATTGATTGAGCAGTGTCCCGACTTTTCGCCATGTCACTTCGACGGTTCTCTCTGCGACCTTTCGCAGAAGCATTTTGAGCTTTGCGAAGACCATTTCGATGGGGTTGAGGTCGGGGCTGTAAGGCGGCAGAAACAATAAATGCGCTCCTGCCTCCCGGATGGCCCTGCGTGCTGCGGCTCCCTTATGGCTTGCGAGATTATCGAGGATCACGATATCGCCTGGCGAGAGCGTTGGAACGAGCATCTGTTCGACGTAGGCCGCAAACTTGCGGCCGTTGATCGGGCCATCAAAGACATAAGGCACATCGATCCTGTCCGATCGGAGGGCGGCCAGCAAAGTCACGGTTTTCCAATGCCCGTAAGGCGCATTATCGCGGACCGGCACGCCGCGCGGGCCTCAGCCGCGGGTCCGTACCATGTTGGTTTTGACCCAGGTTTCATCGATGAACACCAGACGAGTAGGATCAACTTGGCCCTGATAGCGCCGCCAGCGCTCGCGTTTCCTGGCGACGTCGCGCCGCCGTTGCTCGCTTGGCAGAATAGTTTTTTTTAATGCTGATCCCCTCAGCCCGGAAAAACCGCGACAATATGCCAAGGTCAGCCCGCATGCCATGCACTTCGCGAAGCCGCTCGCACATCGCCTGTAAGGTCAGGCTGTATTCCGTCTTTACCAAGTCCAAAAGCCATTCCCGGTGCTGCCGAACGGGCGAAGCCCGCTGCCCTCGGCCACTGCGCTGCATCCGGCGGCCTTCCCGCTCAAATTGGTCAACCCACCTGATCGCAGAAGATGCGCTGACCCCAAACCGATGAGCTGCACCATGACGGCTCATCCCATCCACCTTCACCGCGTCAATCACCCGATCGCGTAAATCCTGAGAATATGCACGGCCCATCAGTGCTGACCCCCGATACAGCAACAATCTTGAATCACATCAAAACCGCGGCGGGGAACAACTATGATTCAGGTCAGACACAAATCACTCTAGGCGGATTACACAACGCTCTTCACGGCCGTTGCAATCTTCAATGCGGCATCAGCAAGATTTCTGGCTGCTATGATCGGCAAACCAGATTTACGTAGAATATCCTTGCCGAGCTGAACATTTGTGCCCTCAAGCCGAACCACCAACGGCAACTGCAATGAAACCTCGCGCGCAGCGGCAACAACGCCTTCCGCAATCACGTCGCAGCGCATGATGCCACCGAAGATGTTGACGAGGATTGCCTTTACGCGGGGGTCTGAGAGAATGATTTTGAATGCCGCGGTAACGCGCTCTTTCGTTGCCCCGCCGCCAACATCAAGGAAGTTTGCGGCTTCAACCCCGTATAATTTGATAATGTCCATTGTTGCCATGGCGAGGCCGGCGCCATTCACCATGCAGCCGATCGTACCACCCAACCCTACATAATGCTGGCCATGTTTTGCCGCTTCAATTTCGCGCGTATCTTCTTCTGTCAGGTCGCGCAGCGTCTCTAAATCTGGATGACGAAATAATGCGCTGTCATCGAAACTCATCTTCGCATCCAACGTCACTATCTCGCCTGAGCCCGTTACCACTAATGGGTTGATCTCTATCAAAGAGCAATCCAGAGCCAAAAACGCCTTGTAAATGGTGCCCACAAACTGCGCGAGATGTTTCTGCTGCGCAGGCTCTAGCCTTAGCCAAAAACCAAGTTTGCGAATATGAAAATTTGCGATTCCTACGGTCGGGTCAATCTCAACACGCAAAATTTTGTTGGGCTGTATCTCGGCAACATCCTCAATCTTAGCGCCGCCTTCGGTGGACGCCACGATCACAATCCGCGATGACCGTCGGTCAACCAACAGCGAAAAATAAAGCTCTCGTTTGATATCGCAGAAAGCTTCTACATATACCCGCCTTACAATCTGACCGGCTGGACCTGTTTGCGTTGTAATAAGCGGGTTTCCAAGCATCGCAGCAGCCATGCCCGCGACTTCGTCCGGCGAATGCGCGAACCTTACCCCGCCTTTTTCCTGCGGATCATTTTGGAAGTACCCGTTTCCACGCCCACCTGCATGGATCTGCGCTTTAATGGCATAACGATCACCAGCAATACGTTCTGCCGCGCGCCTTGCTTCTTCAGCGCTCGTGGCCACACACCCATCCAGCACGGCAACACCGTAAGACTTCAGCAATTCCTTTGCCTGGTGTTCGTGGATGTTCATGGCTTTGTTCTCAATTCGAGAATTGTTTTATATGTGCACCTAAAGTCCAAAACGGCTGACCGGGTTTTAGCGCCCAGCCAGCCGTATCACATATGGTCGCAGATTATATATTAACCGGCGGCTTTTAGTTCAGAATCTCCGAAGGCACCCGTTTCCATGGCCAAGACGATCTCTCTGTCGCTAAAGCCAAGAACATCCTTTAAGATTTCTTCATTGTGCTCACCGAGCAACGGCGAGCGTACTACTTCTGTCGGGCTATCCGAGAGTTTAATCGGATTCCCAACGGTCAGATACGCACCACGGCCAGGATGATCCACCTCAACAATCGTGCCAGTGGCGCGCAAAGACTGATCGGCGGCAATTTCTTCCATCGACAAAATCGGACCGCAAGGGATGTCGTATTTGTTAAGAATCTCCATCGCCTCAAACTTTGTATACTGCACCATCCAATCTTCGATGGTGGCGAAAATTTCCTTCAGCCGCGGCAGTCGCGCGTTTGGCGTTGCATAGTCTGGATCAGTGATCCAGTCAGGCTTGCCGATCACGGTGCAGATCGACTTCCACACGGGTGCCTGCGCAACAAAATATAGGTAAGCATTGGGATCGGTTTCCCAGCCTTTGCACTTTAAGATCGAACCAGGCTGGCCGCCACCTGACGCATTGCCGGCGCGCGGCACGGCGGTGCCAAATTCACCAGCTGGGAATTGCGGGTATTCCTTCAGCGGACCGTGCGCGAGGCGTTGCTGGTCACGCAGTTTAACGCGGCAGAGATTCAAAACGCCATCCTGCATGGAAGCGCGCACCATCTGTCCCCGCCCGGTATGTGTGCGTTGATAAAGTGCGGTCACAATCCCAAGCGCCAGATGCAAACCACTACCCGAATCGCCAATCTGTGCACCCGTTACCAGCGGCGGGCCGTCGTCAAACCCCGTGGTGGACGCAGCGCCGCCAGCACATTGAGCGATATTTTCATAAACTTTGCAGTCCTCATAAGGACCAGGGCCAAAGCCCTTAATCGAGGCCAGGATGATGCGCGGGTTCAGATGTTGAATCCGCTCCCAGGTCAATCCCATGCGGTCGAGTACGCCCGGGGCAAAATTTTCCACCATGACATCGCAAACACGAACCAGACTCTCCAGAATTTCCTGGCCTTTCTTGGTTTTGGTGTCCAGCGTGAGAGAACGCTTGTTATGGTTCAGCATGGTAAAGTAGAGACTGTCTTCCCCAGGCACGTCGCAGAGCTGCGAACGGGTGATGTCCCCCACGCCCGGGCGCTCAATTTTGATCACGTCGGCGCCAAACCAGGCCAGTAATTGGGTGCATGTCGGCCCAGACTGCACATGGGTAAAATCCAGAACACGCACGCCGTGAAGAGCTTTGGTCACCTTTATCTTCTCCCTAGATGTGGCCTGCAAAATAAAGCAAGCCACAGAAATTGTTGTTGTCAGAAGTTAGTATGCTGCAGGCCGCTCAAACCAAGTCGTTAGCAAATTTTTTCCTGCCGAAGCTCAAAATCATCTCGCCATGGTTTTACGCGCATTTGCTTTATTTTCGTGTTGATCAAGAAAGTCGCCATATTCTTCGATATACGCGGTAAGGCTCATCATATGTTCCTCAACCCGCCGGGCGGATAGCTGCGGGTCGCGTGCTTCAAGCGCTTCGACAATGTTCATATGTTCAACCAATGAACGTTGTGCACGGTCGCCTTGCTTTAATGCCGCTGAGCGAACAGCACGCATATGAATGAAAAGATTTTCAGATATTTCAACCATCAAACCGGATTTGCTCATGGCCATGATGGCACGGTGAAACCCCATGCTGGAGCGGGCATGTTCAGGACCAGAGGCGTCAGAATGGCTTCTGTTCTCAGCAATCCCGCGCAGCATCGCAATCTCTTCATCACTCGCCTTTTCGCACGCAAGCCGCGCAGCCATAGCCTCTAGAGCGGACCATATGGCGATTGTCTCAAGAATTTCTTTCTTATTCTTGCGAACAATAAAAATCCCGCCCCGCGGCACCGAGCGCAAAAAGCCTTCATGCTCAAGCAGGCTCAAGGCTTCACGAATAGGTGTGCGGCTGACGCCGAGATCACGAGAAAGCTGCCTTTCGTCCAGCCGAATTTCTTCAAGCTGGTCGTAAATGTTCATTTTGGTGATGGCTTGCTTAATTGCATCACACGCAAGCTGGCGCAAACTAGCATTCGCTTGTAGCGGCTGAATGTCCAAAAGCTGAAAGGCAGAGGCATCACTCACCCTGCTTCTCCATCCGTCCTTGGCAAACGGCGAGAGGGGTTAAAGGGGAGGGCGGCTGACAAGTAGGCGCGATCCATATCAGAAACACCCTCCCCTCCATGCCTGTCTCTCCAGAAAAATCATGTTTACTGTATTTGGTGTATTGTATACCAAATGCCTAATCAACATAATTTTTAAATAGTTTAACATTTCGTCGCGATTAGAGTGCGGTGTTTCAGCCTCGCTCGTTTTGCGCCCGTTTATACGGGCGGAAGCACAAAAAAGGCGCGGCCAAAACAACCGCGCCTTAACTTTATGCTGCACCGCACATCTAATTAAAGATGTAGGACGGAATTAGAGTTCGAAGTGGTTGATCAGCGTTCCAATCCCGTCGATGGTCACTTCCACCGTGCTCACAGGGCCTTTGATCGAACCAACGCCGACCGAGGTACCGCAGCAGATCAGATCCCCCGGCATCAGCGTCATGTCCCGAGAGAGCAGCGAAACCAGCTTAACAGGCTGAAACACCATGTCAGAGATCGGGTAATTCTGCCTTTCCACCCCGTCCAGCACCAGCCGCACGGAAAGGCCGCTCACATCCACTCCCGTAGCGATCGAGGGGCCGAACGGGCAGAACCCGTCATAGCTCTTAGAACGCGCCCATTGCGGGAAGTTCGGATCCTTGCGCAGCACGTCTCCACCGGTGACGTCGTTGACGATAGTATAGCCGAAAATCGCAGAAGCGGCTTCGGCCTCATCAGCCATTGAGCAACGCTTGCCGATGACGATTCCAAGCTCGCCTTCATAAGCGATACGGCCTTCATATGCGGGAGGGCGCTTGATCGTGGCACCGGGGTCGTTGACGGTTGTATCCGCCTTCAACAGCCAAAGCGGGTCTTCCGGCAGGCTGACATCCAGTTTGGCAGCCAAGGCGTTGAAATTGTTCCACAACGCGATGACCTTCCCCGGCTTGCAGGGCGAGCGCAGGCTAACAGATGTGAGCGGCAGCACGGCACCCGTCGCCCGGTTCTGGGCGAACATGTCGCCTTCATGCACCTGGATCGACGTGCCTTGCAGCACGCCGAAACTATCTTTGCCTTCGTGGGTAAAGCGAACCCAGTGAATTGGCTCAGCCATCAATTCGCCTGCGACGGGCTGGAGATTTCATGGTTGGCGAGCTTCTCCAGCACGCGCACCATGCCGGAATGATCCCAAGCCGCGCCACCAGCGGCGGCAGCCGCGTTGAACAGCTCCTGACAGGTGGCGGTGTTCGGCAGCGAGATACCCAAGTTACGGGCTCCTTGCAGCGCCAGATTCAAATCTTTCTGGTGCAAAGCGATACGGAAACCAGGCTCGAAATTGCGCTTGACCATACGCTCGCCATGCACTTCCAGAATCCGCGAGTTGGCGAAGCCGCCCATGAGGGCCTGGCGCACACGTGCCGGGTCAGCCCCAGCCTTGGAAGCGAACAACAGCGCCTCGCCCACAGCTTCGATGGTGAGCGCCACGATGATCTGGTTGGCAACCTTGGTGGTCTGGCCATCGCCATTCCCGCCGACCAGCGTGATGTTCTTGCCCATGAGCTGGAAGATCGGGAGCACTTTGTTGAACGCCGCTTCCGAGCCACCGACCATGATGGTCAGGCTGGCGGCCTTGGCGCCGACATCGCCGCCAGAAACCGGCGCGTCGAGATATTCGCAGCCCAGATCATTGATCTTCTTCGCGAACGCCTTGGTTTCGATCGGCGAGATCGAGCTCATATCGACGACGATCTTGCCCGCGGTCAGACCTTCGGCAACGCCGCCAGCCGAGAACAAAGCGTCTTCGACATTGGGGGTATCCGGCACCATCATGATGATGATGTCGGCATTACGGGCGACTTCAGCATTGTTCGCGGCGACGATGGCACCTTTCTCAACGAGTTCGGGCGAGACGCCGAACGGGTCGAAGGCGTGAACTGTGTGACCGCCAGCGAGCAGATGCCCCGCCATGGGGCGGCCCATGATGCCGAGGCCGATGAATCCGATCTTGCTCATATCGTTCGTCTCCTGAAAATGATAAATATATTGGAAAAAATCAGCGCGCTGGCACCTGGGTGGTAAGCCAGGACATACCTTCGGAGGTGGTGCCGCGCGGCCTATATTCGCAACCGATCCAGCCCTTATAGCCAAGCTCATCAATGCGGTTGAACAGGAACGGGTAGTTGATCTCGCCCGTGCCGGGTTCGTTGCGGCCAGGGTTATCCGCCAGCTGAAGATGGCCGATCCGGGCGAAATTCGCTGCCAGCTTGTTGGCGATATCACCTTCCATCACCTGGGTGTGGTAGATGTCGAATTGCAGGCGCACATTGCTCATGCCGACATCGTCGAGGATGGACAACGCCTGATCGAGCTTGTTGACGAAGAAGCCCGGCACGTCGCGGGTGTTCACCGGCTCCAGCAGCAGCTCAAGCCCTGCATCGGCGAGCTTCTTGCCTGCATAACGCAGGTTTTCCACCAGCACCTGGCGGGCTTCCGCCGCATCGCCTGTCGGGATGCCCGCAAGGCAGTTCAGCTTCGGGCAGTTCAGCGCCTTCGCATAAGTCACTGCTTTTTCCACACCCGCACGGAATTCCTCCACACGGCCCGGCTGGCAGGCAATGCCACGGTCGCCGCCTGCCCAATTGCCGGCCGGCAGATTGTGCAGAACCAGCTTCTGGCCGTTTGCCTTCAGCCTGTCGGTGATCTCGGCAGGCTCGTAGTCGTAGGGGAACATGAATTCCACCGCCGTGAAGCCGTCTTTGGCCGCAGCGGCGAAACGGTCAAGAAACGGGACCTCATTGTAAAGCATCGTCAGGTTTGCGGCAAATTGCGGCATTAAATCCTCCTAAGGCCGCACCTTGCGGCGCGGCCTGTGCTGAGTGGCTGGCGTGATAGAAAATCGGCGCCAGAAATTAACCCATTTTGGCTGTCATCGCCCGCTGGCAGATCAGCGCGTGAACGACATCTATGGTAGGTGTCGGCAGGTCTAACATACGGCCAAATTCCTGCACAACCGTCAGCAGGGGGGCCACCTCCATGTCGCGGCCACGCTCAAGGTCTTGCAGCATTGAGGTCTTGTGCGCGCCAACCTTGCGCGCCCCTTCAATACGGCGCTCAACATCAACACGGAAATTCACACCCAGGGTCTGAGCGATCTCCTGTGCCTCCAGCATCATGGATTTGCAGACGGCGCGGGTTCCGGGGTCTGTGCAGATCACATCGAGCGTTGCATGGGTAAGCGCGCTGACCGGGTTGAAGCTCAGATTACCCCAAAGTTTCAGCCAAATCTCGTCACGAATGCGCTCAAGCACCGGCGCGCGCTGGCCTGCAGCCTCAAATAGCTCAGACAAACGCTGCACCCGCGGCGTAATCTCACCAGAAGGTTCGCCGATCGGGAATTTGTCACCATAGATATGGCGAATGACGCCAGGCTGCTCCAGCTCGGTTGCCGGATACACAATGCAGCCGATCGCCCGCTCCGGCCCAATGCCATTCCACTGCACGCCGCCGGGATCAACGCTCTCCACAACCTTGCCATCAAGCTTTCCGCCATGGCGGTGGAAATACCAATAGGGAATGCCATTTACCGCAGCCACCACGCTGGTATTTTCACCCAGAAGCGGCTGCAATGCCGGCACAGCGGCGGAGATTTGATGCGCCTTGAGCCCAATGATCACATAATCCTGGACGCCAAGCTCTTTCGTGTCGCTGGTGCAAACAGGGCGGGCAACGAATTCCTCGTTCTCCTTAATCACGCGCACGCCGTCACGGCGCATTGCCTCAAGGTTCGCGCCACGCGCAACCAGGCTCACATCAGCACCCGCGCGAGACATCTCCGCGCCAAGATATCCGCCGATTGCACCGGCACCAAAAATGCACACCTTCATAGCTCAAGTCTCCTAATTTAATCCCCTTCCCCCCGCTGACGTTTTGCTCGCTGGCACAAATGCCTGCCGGCAGATCATAAAGCGGTTGGAGTGCAACGCCCGGAATGCCAAAAGACGATGCCCTCGCCCTTCATAACCTTGCTATCGCTCGGCCGCCATCCGTGCCATCCTATTCCTCCAGAATTACCCATATTAACATTTATATGGGAATTAATCTCACGATGTGAGAGAATGGCAAATCAGGAGGATTTTGTCCAGTGGAGTTTTTCTTGTATGATGGGAAAATATTCTTGTATGGCAGGAATTTGGCCGTTATTCGCGCAGGCATCGCGTCCAGAAAAACCGCATGAACGACACAATCACACCTGAGCCGCCCCGCCGCCGCGGCCGCCGCCCTTCAGCGAACGGCGAGGGCAGCAGCGATATTCAGTCCCTCGACCGCGCCATTTCCATTCTTGAGGTGCTGGCGGGAATCGACGCTGCCTCGCTTGCAGAAATCAGCCGCCGTACCGGCCTGCCCATCTCAACCGTGCACCGGCAGTTGCAAACTTTGGAGCATCGCGGTCTCGTGGGCCATGACGTGGAAACCGGGCTTTGGTCGGTGGGGGTGGGGCTGTTCCGCATTGGCTCCGCCTATCTGCGCATCCGCAAACTGCCAGAAATCGCCCGCCCGATACTCCGCTCCTTGCAACAGGCAACGGGGGAGACCATCAACCTGTCCAAATTCGAGGACCCTTTCATCGTCTGCGTCGGGCAGGCGGAAAGCCACGCCTCTGTGCGTGCTTTCTTTCGGCCGGGGTCAGAACTGCCCTTGCATGCCTCCGCCGCGGGCAAAGCCGTTCTCGCCGTGCTGACGCCTGAACGGCGCAAAAAACTGCTGGAGGGCCATGAGTATATCCGCTTTACCGATTCAACCCACCGCGACCAGGCAGCCCTTCTTGCTGATGTCGAACAAACGCTCCAACGTGGTTACGCGCTGGATAACGAGGAGCATTCGCTGGGAATGCGTTGCGTCGGCACGGCTATTCTGAATGAGTTTGGCGAGCCAGCGGGCACCATCTCGGTATCAGCCCCCAATTTCCGTATGACGGAAGACCGAATCTCCATGTTTGGCAATGCGGTGATGGAAGCCGCGCGGCAGTTAACCTTAATGTATGCGGGGCGCGGGGCTTAGAGCCGGTCTAAAATCTGAAGCCGCACCAGAAGCTGTTGTTTCAGCTTATCCATGACATGTTCGGTTGGAGATGCCAAAAATTTCCACGCGGGCGAGAAGATCAGCGTTTGGATCTGCAACCAGAAAGCCGCGGCCACATGGCATTGGTGCGGGCTTGGTACGCTCTGTAAGCCCCGCCACGGCGGGCCAGCATTGCCGCTTCCAGCGGCGGCACGCCGGTAAGATAGCGAAGTACCAGGAACATCAGAGCAGGGGCGATGACGGAGAGCCAGGTGATGGGCTGCCCCGGCACTAGCGCGATAACAGGATAAGCCAGCCAGGCTATAGCCTCAAACAGATAATTCGGGTGGCGGCAGAGCGCCCAAAGACCATCCTCGCAAATGCCACCATGGTTTTCTGGCCTCGCCCGCCAGGCGCGCAATTGCTGGTCTGCCAGGGCTTCGCCCGCAAAGGCCAGCAGCAGCAAGGCCACGCCGACCATATCCGCTAACCGCAGTTCCAGCGCGGGCTGCGCGGCGGACAGGTAGACCGAGATGGCCAGCAGCCCTGTCACCGGCCCTTGCCCCGCGACCAGGCCCAGCATTTGCGCCTGGAATCGGGGGCCAGCGGCGGCGCGCATCATGGCGTAGCGGGTATCTTCCGGGCTGCTCATCACCCGCAAGGCGACATGTCCGCCCAGGCGCCCAGCCCACACAACTAGCAATAGCGCCAGCAAAATATGTCGCCAAACTGCCCCAGGTGCCGCCAGTGCCACCAAGGCGAGCGCGATGCCAGAAGAGAAGGTCCAAAAAACGTCGACCCAACCGGCATTGCCGGTTATGCGCTGCACAATCCAGGCCAGAGCCATGGCCAGCGTTACCGCCAGCCCGGCATAGAGGCAGATAATCATGTGGCCGGGGCGAGTAGATAGTGGCTCACACCCCATGGTTCTCCGCCACCATGGCCGAACAGCCCGGCTGTCGCCAGGAAAAACAACCGCCAGCGGCGCTCCCAAAGTTGTGCCTCAGCACCGTAAACCTGCTTCAGCAACTTTCGAATCTCCACGGCATGGCGGTCGTAATTGCGCAACCAATCTTCGGCCGTGCGGGCGTAATGCGTGCCACTCCAGCGCCAGTCCCGCTCAACGGTGAAGAGATCGGGGAATGCCCCGGCAAGGCCATGGCTTGGCATGATGCCGCCGGTGAAGAAATGCTGGGCAATCCAGTCCGCATCATCAAGATGATCGAAGCGATACGGGCTGGCGGCATGGGTGAAAACGTGAATGAACAGCTTTCCGCCGGGTGCGAGCCAGGAGCGCACGCGCCCCAGCAGCTCTCGCCAATTGGCCATATGCTCGAACATTTCCACAGAGACAACACGATGGAAGTTTTGGTCTGGCTGAAACTCGTTCATGTCCGCGGTGATGACACGTAAATTGTTCAGGCCAAGAGCCGCTGCCTGCGCCTCGATATACAAACGCTGTGGCCTGGAATTGGAGACAGCGGTGATACGTGCGGTGGGAAAGCGCTGCGCCATGAACAGCGTTAAGGAACCCCAGCCGCAGCCCAGTTCCAGAATATCCTGGCCGTCGGAAAGCCCTGCATGTATGGCGGTTTCTTCCAACGCGCATAGTTCTGCTTCCGCAAGGGTCTCGCGGCCGGTGGGGTAAAGGCAGCAGGAATATTTGCGCCGTGGCCCCAAAACCAGGCCGAAGAATTCGGGCGGCAATTCGTAATGCTGGCGGTTGGCATCCTGTGTGTGCACCGCGATGGGAAAGCCCGCCATATCCCGAGCGAAAGCTTTTGTTTCGGCGGGGTTGCGCGCTAGGCTCCGGTCTGTGCGGGCTACGAATTGCCCTATGCCAAAACGTAACAGGCTGTCCGGAATTTTGTGGCGCTCGGCGGCGTTGGTAATGGTTGCGGCTAAGCTCATGGGCCACTCCTCTGCTTTGGCGGGGTTTGTTGAATAAAGGCCAGGCTGTCTTTGAACACCGGTGCCATCCAGCGCAGCAGAGGTGAAAAAGCACCGATGAGTTTAGTATGGTTGATGCCGGGATAGAGCTTGACGGTCACGCTGTCTCCTGCCTGCGCCAGACGCGCCGCCAAACGGGTGGTGTTGCCTGGGTTGACTGTATGGTCGGCTGTACCGGCGGCGAGAAAGGCCGGTGGCGCGCCAGGGGTCACGAAGTTGATCGGCTGGGTGCGCGCGAGCTGGTCTGGCGGGCCGAAGATTTTTTTCAGCACCGGGTCTTGAAGCGGGAGGAAATCATAAGGACCGGCAAGGCCGATAAATCCGGCGATATTGCGGCCTGGGGAAAGACCGAATGGTGCCAGCCACTCTGGGTTCAGCGCCAGCATGGCCGCGTTATAGGCACCAGCGGAATGCCCCATTACGAAAATTTGGTCTGGGTTGCCGCCATAATTCGCGGCATGTGCGTGCGCCCAGACGAAGGCGGCGGCTGAGTCCTGTAAAAACCCTGGGAACGATGTATCGGGATAGACCCGGTAATTCGGAATGATGGTGACCACTCCATTTTCAGCCAGCGCCGCGCCGACGAAGCGGTACATCGCCTTGTCGCCATCCTGCCAACTGCCGCCATAATAAAACACCACAACCGGGGCGTTATGGGCGTGAGCGGGTTTATACACATCTAGGCTGCCGCGTTTAAATGGGGCGTAAGCAATGTTGTGTGTAACCGTAAACGACCCCTGGGCTACGTCGTTTAACACTGTGACCGGCGAACAAGCCGCCAACCCAACAAGAGTGGCCGCGAGCAGCGCACCGCCTGATACGAGGAAGCGCATCAACCGCCGAACAGCCGCGTGAACCAGGGTAGACGCAAACCGCCCTCCAGCGAGGCAAGGCAAACACAGCCTTCTGGGTCCGCTATTGGTTGGTGCTCAGTGGTTTCGTCAGCCTCGCCAATATCGCCTGGGCCATATTGGCCAGTTGCGTCATGAAACCCGCCCCATAAAACCTGGGTAAGTTCCAAGCCGCCATGGCTGTGGTGAAGCACCTTGCGGCCCCCTGCCACTTTCAGCAGCATCACATTTTGTTCGGGCGCCCAGGGCAGGCGTACGCGACTGTAGCGCAGGCCAAGGCCAATCCAGAGCCAGCGGCCGATTTCCGCGCCGCGCAATGCCGCCGGAAGGCGAAGCTCTGGTGGCAGTGAGAGTTCAGCCTGGCGCGGCGGCGGAGGCGGCGCGGGTGCAGGCTCATCCAGCCGGGCCAGCACTTGCGCGAAGGTCTCACTTGCCAGCGGCTCCGGTTCAAGTTCTTCTAGCAGCGCTCCGCCCAGGCACTCCATTCGCGTTTGCGCGGCTTCGCATTGCGCGCAGCCTTGCAAATGCGCGGCTACCACCAAGGCATGGCCAGCCGCCAGCGTGCCAGTTGCATGGGCCAGTAATGTTTCGGGCGAAGGGTGATGCAAGATCATGGCATCTCCTCCAGCAGCAAGCGAAGTTTGGCCATGGCCAGGCGAACCCGCGACTTAACCGTGCCCAAAGGCAGATTAAGGGCGCTCGCGATGGCCGTGTGTGGGGTGTCTGAAAAAAATGAAAGCTGCACGATCTGTTTTTGTTCGGGGCTAAGAGAGTTAAGGGCGCTACGCAAATGCGCTTCGCGTTCTGTGGTGAGGGCGATGGTTTCGGCTGATGGCGAAAGGTCAGCCGCTTCTGGTGGGGGCTCGCCCGCCAGATTGACATCACGCCGCCGCCGGGCGTGGTCGATGCGTGCGTTCCTGACGATGGCGAATACCCAGGTTGCGGCACTGCCACGGGTTGCATCAAAATATCCAGCTTTGCGCCAGAGGCTCAACATTACTTCCTGGGTCAGTTCCTCGGCTTCGCTTGCTTCCATGCCGCCCCGGCGCAAATACGCCTTCACCCTGGGGGCGAAATGCTTGAACAGCGCGGCATAGGCCTGGCGGTCCCGCGCCTCGGCAATGCGCGATATCATGCATGCCAAAGCGTCTGCGTTGGGCGGTGGCGTGTTGAGCGCCGTCACCCGGGGTGCCCATTGATAGCGAGGCGCTGGATGAAGAAGAGGAGGTTCAGGTACATTCACGTTTCCCTATACGCGCCAACCAATGTCGTGGATCATCGCGCCGATGCAGAACCTGGATTGTGGGGTGATCCAAGGAGCTTTTCCAGCCGTATCGGAGAACATGATAAATGCAACAATCGGCAAGAGGAACGGGGCGGCGCGGAACATTGCCGTCGTGGGGGCGGGCATTACTGGCCTTTCCTGCGCCTGGTTGCTGGGGCAAAGCCACAATGTCACCCTGTTTGAAGCTGAACCCCGCCTCGGTGGCCATAGCCACACGGTAGAGGTGGAAGGCATGGCGGTAGATACCGGCTTTATCGTTTATAACGAGCCAGCCTACCCAAATTTGACAGCATTTTTCTCGCATTTTGGTGTAGCGACCGAGGCGACGGACATGTCTTTCTCCGTCTCGTTGCACGACGGGGCGCTCGAATATTCAGGCGCTTCCCTGCGTGGCTTGTTTGCCCAGCCGGTGAATGCGCTGCGTTCGCGTTTCTGGTCCATGTTGATTGATCTTCTGCGCTTTTATCGCCAAGCGCCGGGTGCCGTTGCTGCGCTGGGCGATATGAGCCTGCGCAGCTATCTGCGCCAGGGCGGATTTGGTGACGCGTTTCTGCACGATCATCTGTACCCGATGGTTGCCGCCGTATGGTCCTGCCCGTTGGGAATGGCGGGCGATCTTCCCGCTGCCGCCTTCATTAGGTTCTGTAACAACCATGGGCTGCTCAAACTTACACGTCGGCCTGTGTGGCGTACGGTGCAAGGCGGTTCGCGCAATTATGTCCAAAAACTCCGCGCGGGGTTCTCCGGCATTGTGCATTCAGGCACGCCGGTTACGGCGGTCAGGAGGCATGGCAGTTTGGTTGAGTTGGCTTTGCCGGGCGGCACGGCAAACTTCGATGACGTGGTGTTGGCTTGCCATGCCGACCAGGCTTTCGCGCTGCTGGCTGATCCCAGCCCGCTGGAGCGTGAGATTATCGGCACCTTCCGTACCACGCGCAACGAGGTGGTGCTACATAGCGATGCGGCGGCAATGCCGAAGGGCCGTGCCGCGTGGGCGGCATGGAATTATATGAGCGGTGGCGATGAGGGTGCCGTAACCTACTGGATGAACCGGCTGCAAAACCTGCCACCCGAGCGGCAATGGTTTGTCACGCTTAATTCTCCATGGCCTTTACGTGGCGTGGCGCTGCGCCAAAGCTTCACTCACCCCGTGTTCGACACCGCAGCCCTGCGCGCGCAAAAACGGATTTGGGAAGTGCAGGGTTTCAACCGCACCTGGTTTTGCGGTGCCTGGTGGGGTGCGGGGTTTCACGAAGACGGCCTGCAAGCGGGGCTGGCAGTGGCCGAGGCGCTGGGCGGCGTGCGGCGGCCTTGGCGGGTTGCTGATGAGTCTGGCCGTATTCCGGTTCCAGTGCTCAGGCAGGCGCCATGAACGCCATTTACGCAACACGTATTACCCACACCCGTACCCGCCCGCGCCACCATGCGCTGGCCTACAAACTACCCTATTTGCTGCTCGACCTTGATGTGTCCCCCGCACCAAGGCTGTTTTCATACAACCGGTTCAATCTGTTCAGTGTGAATGAGCGCGACTACGGCGATGGCGCTACCAGGCTGCGCCCTTGGGTGGAGGCTTGCTTGGCCGAAGCGGGGCTGGAGGAAGCCGCCGCTAAAATTCAGTTGCTTACACTGCCGCGTTTTTTGGGGCTGGGGTTCAACCCGATCAGCCTGTTTTTTTGCCACGAAGCCGGGGGCGAATTGCGCGCGGTTCTATATGAGGTGAACAACACCTTCGGTCAGCGCCATGTTTATCTCTGCCCGGTAGCACCTGGCGCCGCGGCGCCGCTGCACCAGGAAGCAGAAAAATGCTTCCATGTTTCTCCATTTATGGACATGGCGCTGCGCTACCGTTTCACGCTCACCCCGCCAAATGAGGCGGTGGGGCTGCATATCGCCGTGGCGGATGTCGAGGGTATTATGTTGCGCGCCACACTCGCCGGGCCGCGCCGCGCATTAACTGATGCAAACCTGTTGCGCGCGGCACTTGCCCACCCGTTGCTCGGCATAAAAGTTATGAGCGCCATCCATTGGCAGGCATTGCGCCTATGGCTGAAGGGCATCCGCCTGCGCCGCTGCCCGCCACCCCCTGCCGCGCTGGTAAGTACCGGCAAAGATATAACGAGGAATGCTGTATGAGCGACATTGCCCAGCCCGCCGCACGGGCGCCTTCCAAGCCAGGCAGCCTCCTGGCGTCATTTCTCCTGCGGCGGCTTTTGAGCAAGTTGCGCTATGGGCGGCTTACCTGCGTGCTGCCGGATGGCAGTTTTTTGGAAGGGCAAGGAGTATGGCCCGGCCCCGATGCCGTGATTGAGCTGCACAACACCCGCCTGCTTCGCGCCATGCTGCTGAATGGTGAAGCCGGATTTTACGAAAGCTATCTAGAAGGCGCGTGGTCCAGCCCAGACCTTACGGCCTTGCTTACCTTAGCAGGGTTGAATGAGGCCGATGCCGCGCCAAGCGGGTTGTTTGCCATACCTGCGCGATGGTTCAACCGCCTGCGCCATGCCACCCACGCCAACACCCGCTCAGGCGCGCGGCGCAACATCATGGCGCATTACGATCTCGGCAATGAGTTCTATGCCGCCTGGCTGGATCCCTCGATGCTGTATTCCTCGGGCTTGTATGAGCAACCGGATGATACGCTGGAAACCGCCCAGCACAGCAAATTGGCGCTGATCGCCGATTGGCTGTGCGTTCCCTGCGGCGGCTCGGTGCTTGAAATCGGCTGCGGTTGGGGGGCGCTTGCGCGGCATCTCGGCATGGCCGGTGCTCGCGTTACGGGGCTCACGATATCCCCGGCCCAGCTTGCCTATGCCCAAAGCGTGATTGCCCAAGCCGGGTTAAACAAACAGGTACAGCTTGCCTTACGGGATTATCGTGACGAGACGGGCAGCTACGACCGGATTGTGTCCGTCGAAATGCTGGAAGCGGTGGGGGAGGCTTATTGGCCGATATATTTTCAGGCCTTGCGCGCGCGGCTAAAGGCGGGCGGGCGGGCGGTGCTACAGGTCATTGCCATCGATGAAAGCCATTACGAGGGCTATCGGCGTACGCCGGATTTCATCCAGCGCCATGTTTTTCCTGGTGGAATGCTGCCCACCAAAACTGTGATTGCCGAGCAAGCCAAACAAGCTGGCCTGGTGCCGGGTCGGGTGCAGCATTTCGGCGCCAGCTACGCCCGTACGCTGGCGGAATGGCGCTTACGCTTTCTGGCCGCCTGGCCGCGCATTGAGGCAATGGGGTTTGATGCCCGGTTCCGCAGGCTATGGACGTATTATCTTTGCTATTGCGAGGCAGGCTTCGCCAGCGGGCGGGTCGATATCGGGCTATATGAACTGAAGGGATGACGTTGGTGAAATCGATTCTAACCGCCTATCTGGCGACCCTCCTGGCATTTATGTGCCTGGATGCCGTATGGCTCGGCACTATGTCTTCCCGGCTATACAAACCCGCTTTGGGGGATTTGTTGGCTGGCAGCGTTAGGCCGGTACCGGCGGTGTTGTTTTATCTGCTTTATATAGGCGGGATTGTGGCGTTCGCCGTTTTGCCGTCGCAGAAGCCAGCCATGGCATTGCTGCGTGGCGCTGGGTTGGGGTTGGTGGCCTACGCCACCTACGACCTTACCAACCAGGCAACCCTGCGCCGATGGCCGACCTTTATAACAATGGCCGATCTTATCTGGGGTATGGTGGCTACAGGCTTGGCCGCTGCAGCCGCATGTGCGGCGTGCCTGTGGGTGGCGCGAAGCTGATTAAATAAAGCGTCTCACATCGGCGGGGTTAGGCCATACTTGCCAACACCGACGCGGCTGATGGTAACCGCGCCGTTTGTAACCTTGCCAGAGGGAAAAAGGATAACATGCGCCCCTGGCTGAAGATCTGCTAGGTTTCCTGGCGCGTACGTAACCACCGGTACACCTTGGGGCACCAAAACGGTCTTGGTCCCGCTGCCGTCATTCACCGTTAGCGTCAAATCGCCCGCGCCGCTAACCGTACCCACGGTTCCAGTGGTGTTTGCCAAGCTTCCCACCGTGCCGTTCGTCATTGTGCTGTGAGGTGCCAAATTCCATTGCCGTGTGCCCAGGCCGATGCCGCGCATTTTCTCTGGAAAAATCTGCAGTTCCATTGCCCGGTAGGTACCGCCCATCTGCTGCACCGCCGCCGTACCGACATAACTGCCAGCTTTTACTGCTGCCAAGGAGCTGGGAACCACCTCGGCGATGGCGGCGTGGGGAGCGAGGGTTACGGTAATTTTTGTCCCGGAAGTTTCCGTGACGGAAAGCGTGCGGCCCTGCACTGCATCAATTGTGCCGCGGATTGGCAAGGCCGGAGCCGCCGCGAGTGCCATGCCGCCAATACCGATCATGGTGCCTACGATTGCTGAGCGGATCAACTTTTTCATTGGAAGCCCTTTTGTTGGTGGTGGCCCGGCTTATGAACCGCGGGGCGGATTTTGTGTTTGAATGGAAAATTACAAGAGGTGCTAGACAGGGGGGAGAGGGTAGGCTAAGTCTCCGCCCCTCGGAACGCGGGAGGCAGGGGACAGGTGTGCCCGGCCGTCTGAACCGCGGTCCAATGGCTGAGTAAGCCATTAGGATGAAAGGAGCCAGAAATGGCAAAGAAGATTGTCGGCTATATCAAGCTGCAAATCCCCGCGGGCAAGGCAAACCCTTCGCCGCCGGTGGGCCCAGCACTCGGCCAGCGTGGCCTGAACATCATGCAGTTCGTGAAGGAATTTAACGCGGCGACGCAGCAAATGGAGCCCGGTATGCCGGTGCCGGTGGTCATCACCGCCTTTGCTGACCGTACGTTCTCCTTTATTATGAAGACCCCGCCCAACACCTACTTCCTGAAGAAGGCGGCGGGCATTGCCAAGGGTACGACCACGCCAGGCAAAGGTGCGGCTGTGGGCAAGGTGACGATGGCGCAGCTCCATGAGATCGCCAAGACCAAGATGAAGGACATGAACGCGAACGACGCCGATGGCGCGGTTCGTATGCTGGCCGGTTCCGCCCGTTCCATGGGCCTGACCGTGGTGGAGGGCTAATAACATGGCACATGATAAGCGTCTGACCGCTGCCCGCGCGAGCGTTGAGGCCAATAAGCTCTATGAGCTGGCCGCTGCCGTGACTTTGGCCAAGAAGAATGCGACCGCCAAGTTCGATGAGACCATCGAGATCTCGCTGAACCTCGGTATCGACCCTCGCCATGCCGACCAGATGGTGCGCGGCTTGGTGTCTCTGCCGAACGGCACTGGCAAAACCCTGCGCGTGGGCGTGTTCGCCCGCGGTGCCAAGGCTGATGAAGCTCTGGCCGCCGGTGCGGATGTGGTGGGTTCCGACGATCTGGCTGAGAAGATTCAGGCTGGTGACATCCAGTTCGACCGCTGCATCGCCACTCCGGACATGATGGGCGTGGTCGGCAAGCTGGGTAAAATCCTTGGCCCGCGTGGCCTGATGCCGAACCCGAAGCTCGGCACTGTGACCATGGACGTGAAGGGTGCCATCACCGCCGCCAAGTCCGGTCAGGTTGAGTTCCGCGCTGAGAAGGCTGGTATCATCCATGCCGGTATCGGCAAGGCGAGCTTTGAGGCCGACAAGCTGGTGGAAAACGCCAAGGCGTTGATCGACGCCGTGCAGAAGGCGAAGCCGACTGGTGCGAAGGGCACCTACCTGCAAAAGGTAGCGCTTTCCTCCACCATGGGCCCTGGCGTACGCGTGGACGTTTCCACCGTCGCCTGATTGATAACGAGATACGTTCCGGCCTTCGGGCTGGAGCGGGCAGGGGGCCGCAAGGCTCCCGACCTGTCCAAGACCGTATGTCCCTTCGGGTTTAATGGAGTTCGCTCCGCACACGGTAGATGAGGTGCCAAATGTTTCGCTTCGGCGGGGCTTTGGTGGTTCTGGTAAAGGACAGGCGAAGGCAAACGGGATGGTCCCGGTTGCTTGGGTAACCTGAGTAGGGCGGCGGCAACGCCAAACTGCTCGTCAAGTTGGAGACGGATGTGGATCGCATAGAGAAGCGTGAATTCGTCGCTGAGCTGTCTGCGGTGTTCGCGGATACGTCGATGGTCGTTGTCACCCAGAATAAGGGGATGACGGTGGCGGACGTGACCGAGCTGCGCCGCAAGATGCGCGAAGCGGGCGTGAGCTTCAAGGTTGCGAAGAATCGTCTGGCCCTTCTTGCTCTCGAAGGAACCCGGTTCGACGGCATTTCACCTCTGCTGAAGGGGCCCACAGCCCTCGCCTGGTCTGCGGACCCGGTTGCGGCTGCCAAGGTTGCTGTCGACTTCGCCAAGACCAATGACAAGTTTGTTCTGTTGGGTGGTGCCCTGGGCGCTCAGGTTCTGAGCGTCGACGGCGTCAAGGCTCTTTCCGAGCTGCCCTCTCTGGACAGCCTGCGCGCCAAGATCCTGAGGCTTATCCAAGCCCCGGCGACCAAGGTGGCCGGTGTTCTGCAGGCTCCTGCCGGACAACTTGCACGGGTTTTCGCGGCGTATGCCGATTCCCAGAAGAGCGAGGCGGCCTGATTCTCGCTCGCTTGTCGCTTTTCGCGGGGCCGCGTGGTGCGGCCTTGCATTGAACCAAACAAAGCCTATTTTACCCAAGGATTTTTCTAAATGGCTGACCTGAATTCGCTCGTTGAAGAGCTGTCGAAGCTGACCGTTTTGGAAGCTGCTGAGCTTTCCAAGCTGCTCGAAGAGAAGTGGGGCGTTTCCGCCGCCGCTCCGGTGGCTGTTGCTGCCGCTGCCCCGGCTGGCGGCGGTGCCGCTGCCGCTGCTGCTGAAGAGCAGACCGAGTTCACCGTGATCCTCGCCAATGGTGGTGAGAAGAAGATCAACGTGATTAAGGAAATCCGCACCATCACCGGCCTGGGCCTCAAGGAAGCCAAGGACCTGGTTGAGGGCGCGCCGAAGACCGTTAAGGAAAACGCGACCAAGGATGAGGCCGCGGCGATTAAGAAGACGCTGGAAGAGCAGGGCGCGACTGTCGAGGTCAAGTAATCCTGCTTCCCGTAACGGCATGAACTTGCCGTTGCGTGCATAGGGCAAAAGGGCAGGCGGTGACCTTTGGGTGGCCGCCTGACACCCGTTTTTTAGACGATGACTATTTCGACGACGATCAAATCTGACCGAGGATGATGCGAATGAACGCGATGAATGGTGGTTTTGGCAAAAGTTCTTTCACCAGCCGCAAACGCATCCGGAAGAGCTTCAGCAGAATCCCTGAAGTTGCGCCGATGCCCAATCTCATCGACGTGCAGCGGGCGAGTTACGATTCCTTCCTGCAGATGAACGTTAAACCGGATGCTCGGACGCATTCTGGCCTTCAGGAAGTATTCAAATCCGTGTTCCCGATTGACGATTTCGCTGGCCGCGGCCGGCTTGAGTTCGTCTACTACGAACTGGAAGAGCCGAAATACGATGTCGAGGAGTGCATTCAGCGCGGCATGACCTATGCGGCGCCGCTGAAGGTGATCCTGCGCCTGATCGTCTGGGATCTGGACGAGGATACCGGTGCCAAGTCCATCCGCGATATTAAAGAGCAGCCCGTTTACATGGGCGACATGCCGCTGATGACCGATAACGGCACCTTCGTGGTGAACGGCACCGAGCGCGTGATCGTCTCGCAGATGCACCGTTCGCCTGGTGTGTTCTTCGACCATGACCGTGGCAAGACCCATTCCTCGGGCAAATATCTCTTCACCGCACGCGTCATCCCCTATCGCGGTTCCTGGCTCGATTTTGAATTTGATGCCAAAGACCTGATCTATGTGCGTATCGACCGCAAGCGCAAGCTGCCGGTAACCACGTTGATGTACGCGCTGCCCTCCGCCGCGACGGAAGCGTTGATCGAAGCGCGCGCCGCCAAGGGCGAGACGGTTGAGATTGGCGAAATCAAAGGCATGGATTCCGAGGAGATTTTGAATTTCTTCTACGGAAAGGTGGTGTTTGCCTCCAATAAAGGTCAATGGTCCCGCCCCTTTGAAGCGGATGCCTTCCGGAATTTGAAGCTCATCGAAGACCTGGTTGACGCCGAAACTGGCGAGGTTGTGGCTAAGGTTGAGGACAAGCTGACCGCGCGCACCGTGCGCAAGATCGGGGAGAAGACCAAGAGCGTGCTCGTCTCCCGTGCTGATCTGATCGGCCGTTTCCTGGGCGAGGATATATTTGACCCCAATACCGGCGAGATTTTTGGCGAGGCCGGTGAGGAAGTGACCGAGCAGAAACTGGCGGCGCTGGAAGAGCGTGGAATCGACGAGCTGCCGACTCTGGCCATTGACCAGCAGAACGGCCCGTGGATTCGCAACACCCTGGCAGCGGATAAGAACGGCAACCGCGAAGATGCGCTGATCGACATCTACCGGGTGATGCGCCCCGGTGAGCCGCCAACCAGCGAGACCGCGGAGGCCCTCTTTAAAGGTTTGTTCTTCGACGGCGACCGGTATGATCTCTCCGCAGTGGGCCGCGGGAAGATGAACATTCGCTTAGGGATTGACGTGGCGGACACCGTGCGGACGCTCCGCAAGGACGATATTCTGCGCACCATCAAGATCATGAACGAGCTGAAGGATGACCGTGGTGCCATCGACGATATCGACAATCTCGGCAACCGCCGCGTGCGTTCTGTCGGTGAGTTGATGGAGAACCAGTATCGCGTCGGCCTGCTGCGTATGGAGCGCGCCATCCGTGAGCGTATGGGCTCGGTCGATATCGACAGCGTGATGCCGCACGATCTTATCAACGCAAAGCCGGCCGCGGCCGCGGTGCGTGAGTTCTTCGGCTCCAGCCAGCTTTCGCAGTTCATGGACCAGACCAACCCGCTTTCCGAGGTAACGCATAAGCGCCGCCTCTCCGCCCTCGGGCCGGGTGGTCTCACCCGTGAGCGTGCTGGCTTCGAGGTGCGCGACGTGCACCCGACCCATTATGGCCGTATCTGCCCGATTGAGACGCCGGAAGGCCCGAATATCGGCCTGATCAACTCGCTCGCCACCTACGCCAAGGTGAACAAATACGGCTTCATTGAAACCCCGTACCAGTTGGTAAAAGAGGGCGTGGTGCAGCCGGAGTTCAAATACCTCTCCGCCATGGAAGAGGAACGTCTGGTGGTGGCCCAGGCCGACGCCCATAAGGGTGAGGACGGGGTTTTGCGGGACGATCTGGTTTCAGTGCGCCGCAACGGCGACTTCTTGATGGTCAAGCCTGACGACGTGACCGCCATCGACGTTTCGCCGAAGCAGCTGGTTTCTGTTGCCGCCGCGTTGATCCCGTTCCTGGAGAACGACGACGCCAACCGCGCGCTGATGGGCTCCAACATGCAACGCCAGGCGGTGCCGCTCATTCGCTCCGATGCGCCGATTGTTGGCACCGGCATGGAAGCCGCCGTGGCGCGCGATTCTGGTGCCACCATTGTGGCCCGCCGCCCTGGCATCATCGATCAGATTGACGGTGCGCGTATCGTTGTGCGCGCCACCGCCGAGGATGGCAGCACCGCAGGCGTCGATATCTATCGCCTGCGCAAATATATGCGCTCCAACCAGAGCACCTGCATCAACCAGCGGCCTCTGGTGAAGGTCGGCGACCGCGTGGCCGCCGGTGACATCATCGCTGATGGTCCGTCCACGGAGCTGGGCGAGCTGGCACTGGGCCGTAACGCGCTTTGCGCCTTCATGCCCTGGAACGGCTATAACTTTGAAGACTCCATCCTGATCTCTGAGCGGATCGCCAAGGATGATGTGTTCACCTCCATCCATATCGAGGAATTCGAGGTGATGGCCCGCGATACCAAGCTCGGCCAGGAAGAAATCACCCGCGACATTCCGAATGTGGGTGAGGAAGCTCTGCGCAACCTCGATGAGGCCGGCATTGTGTATATCGGCGCTGAGGTGAACCCCGGCGACATTCTCGTCGGCAAGGTCACGCCGAAGGGCGAAAGCCCGATGACGCCGGAAGAGAAGCTGCTGCGCGCTATCTTTGGTGAAAAAGCCTCTGACGTGCGTGATACCTCTCTGCGCCTGCCGCCCGGCACCTCCGGCACCATCGTTGATGTGCGGGTGTTCAACCGCCGCGGCGTGGACAAGGACGAGCGCGCCTTGGCGATTGAACGCGCCGAGGTGGAGCGCCTGGCCAAAGACCGTGATGACGAGAAGGCCATTCAGGAGCGTGCTTTCCTGAACCGTCTGCGCGAGGCGCTGATCGGCCAGGTGGCTGGGTCGGGCTTCAAGGGCCTCAAGGCTGGCACGGCAATCGATGCTGAGGTGCTGGCGGAGCATCCGCGTGGTGCCTGGCGCAACATCGTCGTGCAAGACGATTCTGTGATGGCGAATATCGAGCTGTTGAAGCGCGAATTCGACGCCGCCGTGAAGCGTTTGCAAGACCGCTTCGAGAGCAAGGTCGAGAAGCTACAGCGCGGTGATGAGCTGCTGCCCGGCGTGATGAAGATGGTCAAAGTGTTCGTGGCGGTGAAGCGCAAGCTGCAACCGGGCGACAAGATGGCCGGCCGCCATGGCAATAAGGGTGTCGTCTCTCGCGTTGTGCCGGTGGAAGATATGCCGTTCCTGGAGGATGGCACGCCGGTTGACTTGGTGCTGAACCCGCTGGGCGTGCCGTCGCGTATGAATGTCGGGCAGATCCTGGAAGTGCATCTGGGCTGGGCCTGCGCCAATCTGGGCAAGCAGATCGGCAAGGCGGTGGAGGAATACCGCCGCACCGGCGAAGCCAAACAGGAGCTGCTGGCGCGTTTGAAGCTGGCTTATGGCGAGGAAATCTTCGAGGACCAGATTAAGGACCTTGACGACGATGCGCTGGTCGAGCTGTCTCGCAATGTCACCAAGGGCGTGCCCATCGCGACCCCGGTGTTCGACGGTGCCCGCATTCCGGATATTGAGGAGATGCTGGCCAAGGCTGGTGTCGACATTTCCGGTCAGAGCACGCTCATCGATGGCCGCACGGGCGAGCCCTTCGAGCGCAAAGTCACGGTCGGGTATATGTACATGCTCAAGCTGCACCATCTTGTCGACGACAAGATCCATGCCCGCTCGATCGGCCCGTATTCGCTCGTCACCCAGCAGCCGCTGGGCGGTAAGGCGCAGTTTGGTGGCCAGCGCTTCGGCGAAATGGAAGTGTGGGCGCTGGAAGCCTATGGCGCAGCTTACACCCTGCAGGAAATGCTGACCGTGAAATCCGATGACGTCTCCGGCCGTACCAAGGTTTATGAGGCGATCGTGCGCGAGCAGGACAATTTCGAGGCGGGTATTCCTGAAAGCTTCAACGTGCTGCTGAAAGAACTGAAATCCTTGGGTCTGAACGTCGATCTGGAACAATCGGGCTCTTAAACGAGCCCATCCAGAGAGAGTGCAGAATGCCAGGCCAGGATAAGGATGTTGCGTAATGAATGATTTGATGAAGATTCTTGGGAACGCCGGCCAGACGGCGTCTTTCGACCAGATCAAGATACAGATTGCTTCCCCGGAGCAGATTCGTAGCTGGTCTTACGGCGAGATCAAGAAGCCGGAGACGATCAACTACCGGACCTTTAAGCCGGAGC
>JAKBCH010000025.1 GCA_021808055.1 Pseudomonadota bacterium
ACCAGAAAGGACAAATCCACAGCAGCTTGACCGTCTCGCGCAACGCGGGACATACCTTCAACCCGGGTCAATTCTCGATGAAAATCCCGGGTCAGATCTCAGTGGAAATCAACACCGTGGGTGCTGAAAGGTTAAAATTCGTCGCCTTCAGATTAATACCCATTTTGACGATCTGATCCGTCACATCCGCCGCGAGCGAGCCATAAGCGGTCGCATCGAGGGGCGAGAGCTGCGTGATGCTACCAGGGCCCACCACCACGGCAAGAGAGGCTGGCGCGGTTGGCGTACAAACCAACCCATCTGCTACCACGTTATTGCCCAACGTCGCGGCCGCCAGTGCCCCAAGCCCTATCATCGCGTTGCGATTCGTCGAAAGAATATCCGTATCAAGCGGGATGCTACCCGGATAGACAATATTACGATCCATGAAAAAACCTTCAATTCGTGATTTTTGTCCAGGCAATGCTGGAAGTCGGAATAACCGAGGCGATTGTCGCGTAAATCTCGGCGTCACTCACATTGCCCGCCAATTCGGCCGCCGATGCGTAGAACATTGGCGCCTCATCATAACCTCCGGGCCCCGCGCCATATCCGCCCGCATGGTCTGCAGGCAAATCATTTGGCCGGTACACTGTCAGCAAGAATTGATATGGCATCGAAGATGAACCATATCCTCCCGCTACGCCGTAACCTGCATTTATATTGTAGCCGCCAGTATCACTTGCATTCAGCGGTTCAAAAACAACAGGGCTCCGGCCAGTCAGGTTTGTTATGGCTTCAACTAAACCAAAGCGGGTTGCCCTCGGTGCCAGCAAGTTCAACCGCAACCGCGCGCTGAACGCTGTGTCAGCTTCGCCCGCGCGGCGCGGCAAACCTATGCCGCAATAATCCTGCGATGCGATATCGAGAAACACCCCTCCCGCCGTTATCAGTCGCGTTTGTGCCTGCATTTGTTGAAGCAGCGCATAAACCGTAGCCCATGCCTGGCCCAATCCGCTCAAAATGGCATCCAAAACCGGCGCTTCATCCGAAAACCATCTTGCCGGCAGCATTTGTTTAATGCGCCCAGCCATATCGGAAATGTCACCAATCATCTCAGGACACCGTAACAACGCCAGTGCGCACCGCACCAAACGATCCCGGATTTAAATCCGCCGTCGCGCCATTCAACAACAGCCCCGAAATATTCGTTACTGTACTAGCGCCATCATAAGCAAGTTGCGCCAGCCTGGTGTAACTCAAAGCTCCACCCACAGGCAGCGCTCCAACATATGCCTCTATCGCTGTCGCTACCGCGGCTACGGCCTGCGCGTGGTCGGCTGGCGCATCCGTCATCAGCGTCATGGAAATATTTGCCAGCGTTACCACGGGCCCTTGCACCGCAAAGCTGGTTCCCACAGGCCGAATTGCATCCACCGCCTGCTGCACCGTCGCAAGCAAATTCGCAGAAGGGTCGCCCGTTCCATCATCTACAGTGACAACAAAATGGCCCATCTGCGCAGCACCTGCCTGGTCAATATTTTCGACCACCGAGTAGCTTAGCCCTTGCATAATTGCTGAAATCGCATTGCCAATCGCTGTATTAGTCGCCTTTGATAATCCCGCCAGATAAGTACCAAATCGGGCCTTAAACGCCGTGTCGCTTTCGGCATCCAGCCCGCCCGTCAAGGCAGCCATGTTGCTTACCGTATCCACACCCGCAATGGCCGAACTCATAAGAGAGATCGCGCCTGGCTGCACATTTCCCGCCGCTCCGGCAGTAGCTGCCACCACAGGCACATTAACCGAAGCAATATTCGCCGCCAGCACATATCCATTCTGTGCTGCGCTGTATGCCGGATTCATCGGATCCGCGATAATCAAAAAGCTTTGCGTGTTCGTGGCCGTAGATATCAAACTTCCAACGGGTATCAATGCTTGAAGACTCGGCGTAAATCTGGAGAATACCACCTGCCCGCTCGCAGTCACAGCCGGCAGCCTTGCGAACCCAAAATCAGCGCCGAAACTGTCGCAATCCGCGCCGCTGCTTGTCGCGAGCCTAGTCGTGCTCAAAACCTGCACAATCAACCACTGTAACCACAAAGCCAGGGACGCATTCGCCTCCAAAATCGCACGCAGAACAGAGCCAACTGTCAAATCCAACAACGTCGTAGCCGCGCCTTGAACAGACGCGGCCATTCCCTCCACAATCGTGGAGAAATTTTGCAGCGATAATTTCATTTCAACCTATACAGAAAAGGAAAGAAGCGCGGTCTGGCCTGTCAAAGCGTCTCCATAGCTGACGGACGCCATCACCGTTCCATCATCCGCCACGCTGGCAGAAACTGAAGGTGCGGGAAACTGCATAACCTGCGGTTCAAGTCGCATCTGCGTGCGAATAACACCTGAAATCAAGTCCGGAATACCCGGCCTGCCAACAAATTGGCCCAATCCCGCCCCATATGTAAGCTGCCAGATATAATCACCAGGGTTGGTCAATAGCCGCCTTAACACACGCTGCTGCGTCAAATCCTGGGCATCGGCAACGGCAATATCGCCGGTTGGGCCAATCGTTAAATCACCGCCAAACAGCAAAGATAAATCCGCCATCAAACAATCTCCGTCGGCAATCCGGTTATTCCACCAGGGGCAGGATGAAGATGCTGATCATACACATTCCGCAATGCAGCCAATGTCCCATGGGCGCTGGCCTGGTCCGAAATATCACCGCTCACAATCAAATTACCCTGCACATGCACAGTCGGTGCGTTCATTTGAATTGTCCCATCGGTCATCAATTTCAAAAAACTGCCTGATTGGTGCTGCAACCATAGCTCTCCAGCTGGTGCAGCCAATGGCTTGTCCTCAGATGACCATACAGCACTCGCAATCACGCCCTGTTCGGCATCGCCTTCCTGCGCCAGAATGACAACCTGCGTTCCCGGCGGCAAAGGTGCTGCCAATCCCCAGCCATTTCCCACCCAAGGAGACAAAACCGGTAACCAGCCGCTTTGCACATTTTCCGGCTGTATCATAACTTTCGCTGAAAACGTTGATGGATCAAAGCTCGATACAAGGCCAAACCGTACGGTTCCCGTTAACCCATCCAACCCGCCTGCCCCGGCTTTTATCATGTTCCAAAGCAGTTCCATTCAACCAGCCACCGCGTAAGCTTTAACCATCTGTACAAAACCTTCTCGCCCGCTCAACCGGCACTGCAAAGACATCACAACATAGCTATCGTCCAGGCTGGAATTCGTGCCCGCCATCACTAGCGTATCCCCCACACCAAGCGTTGTGTCTCCCGGCATCCGACCAAGCAAAACCTTTCCATGCTGGCGCACCATGGCAAGAACTGAAGATGCATAATCGCCAGCCTGCGCCATCGTCATGTTCGGCCGCACAAGGTTTGTCGGCGTCCCTGCGCCAACACTTTGCTCCATCACCCTTTTGCTTCGTGTGTTCCATGACCGCACGGCAACCGCCGCTGGAATCATTGTCACCAAATCAACCTGTAACCCTGAAAAATTCTCAGGCGTCACCAAAGTCTGCGCCGCGGTGGCCATTGGGCCAAAGTTTAATGTGCCGTTGTTTACAGAAACACCAAATTGCTGCGCTTCTGCCAAACGGCAAAGCAGGTTCCACTCCGTCGTCGCCTTGGAACCAATGCTCAACGCATTCCGTGAATGATCAATCTGATAATATTGCCCTATCGGCTGCGCCGTCTCTGTCACATTCGGCGTCAGGCTGTGGCGCAGCGCAATCGTTTCCGCCACCTGGCTCGCCGTCTGATTCAAAAAGCTTTCGGCAATTTCGGTATCAATCAATAACGC
Organism: Pseudomonadota bacterium; assembly: GCA_021808055.1. The sequence goes on from JAKBCH010000025.1 coordinate 3,813, forward strand.
AGTCTGGTCGCGCCCTTGCAGGGTTGCGGTATTCGCGACCACATCAATTCGAATATTTTCAACCTGCCCAACCAATATAACAACAAAGCCAACTCCGTCGGTTGAGATTTCAATCGTTACCGGCACATTGCCCAACGCCGCGTACGCGCTAATACCCAGCGCAGGTGCCGTCCCCATGGCAAAAACCGCGCGAAACCGTCCAGCAACAAACGGCCCCGGTGCCTGCACTTCCAAGTCAACTAGCCCACCAACCGGCACACCATCCAGGCTTACCCGGCCGCGCGGCTGCTCAAGAGGCAATGCCACCTCCAACGGCGGGGTTTATCTCTGGCAGCACCAGCGTATTCACACCCTGCAAAACCGGGTCGGAAAGATTATTCGCCTGGGCAATTCTTATCCATTGCGTCGCATCTTGAAGATACTGCGCTGCCAGGGAGAACAGGTTTCCGCCTGCCACTACAATAATCCTGCGATTCATGGTAACTCCAACCCGAGATTTGTCGCCGCCCGGTTCACATAACCAGACATTCCAGAAAGTCCGGCCAATTGCGCTGTGCAACTGCCAATCTGCCCCAATGCAGCAATGCCCATCGTTGGTGTAACCGCATTGTTCAAAACAGATGCCACTCCCGTCAGCGTACCACCGCTCGTCGCCATTGCATCGGAGATTTCGCCCTGCACAACACCCAACGCCGCCAGGCTCGCGCCCGTCAGGCCCATGGCTGAAATCCCCGCCTGTCCACTCAGTGCTGATGCCGCCGCCAAATCACCGGAGATCAAATTCGCGACAGGCGCCACGACATTCACAGAAGCTGAAAGCGGGTCGGTCACCACCACACATTTAATCGTAAACGGAATCAGATTCGGCTTGCGGTACTCAGCGCTAAACCCGGCAATCACGACAAGATAATAAAACCCCTGCCATACCAGCGGCAGCTGTGCGCCCAACGCCCGCGCCGTATCCAAAAGCTGCGCGCGAGAGGCCGCGTCAGATCCCGAAAAAATTCCGGAAAACGAAATCTCTCCATCGTCAATGCCCAGCGCTTCAACAATCCGTCCGCCACCGATGATATTCTGCACCGCTAGGCGCTGCTTGCCACCGAAGCTGATCTTTTCCGGCACCTCCATGTCACGAAAGGCCACATCACCCAGCGAAAGTACGACACTGCTCATCTCATTCGCTCCAGCAAAGCTTCGTCCAATCAAACGCGTGACCTTCAAGCGTTCCCATTGCCACTATGAACGCCAGCCGCTCCGCCTCGTCCAAATCAAATGCTACTTCGTAAGGCACCCCGCACCGCACCAGATACAAACAATCCGTAAGGGCAGGGTGCCGGCTTAGTTTCCCGCTTCAGCGGCCAGGTCGCGTTCCTCGTTTTCCATCAGCGCCTCGCCCACGGCATCAACGCCTTGCTCGCCCAACCGCTCCAGCGCTGCTTCAATCGCCTTCTCATGGGCCGGGAAGGGCAGGGGCACGCCATCCACCATCGCCACGGCAGCCGCCACCCGCGCCAGGCCCATATAGGCCCGGTTTTCTGAAAGCTCCGGCCCCAGCGCCTTAAACAATTTTAGCTGCTCCAGCACGCCCACGCGCCGCAGCTCCAGCACCCGCCCGGCTTTGTCCGTCACACTTTGCGGCATCATTACACTTTCGTCCGCGTCGAAGCATAAAAGTCCAGCTTCTGCGCGACCGCCGCATCGCCTTTATACGATCCTGCAGATGTCAGCTTGAACACCACATTGTTGAACTGATAGGTCGAGGTCGACCCATTCGGCTCATTCACATACTGGTATAGCGTTCCACCATTAATCGCCTGGCCATTATGGTAAGCCGCCTCAATCTGCGCGATGAAATCATCCACCGCGGAAGATCCTCTGTCCAGCGCGAAACTTCCGTTCCAGCCTTTCGGCAGCTCAGCCGCAAGCTGCACGCCGTCCAACCGATCAACCCGCAATGGCTGCGTCACCTGGCTTGCCTCAAACCCGGTCACATGCGCCAAATCCACGCGCCCAAACGGGCCCATCACCACAATCTGGCAATCACTGCCAACAGTGAATGTATTAAACGGCATCTTCTACCACCCTTACTTCAAGCAGTTGCTGGCACGGTCTGGCTGCTCACCTGCACCGTCTGCCCGCCCTGAACATTCACAATGAATTTCTCGTTAATCGCCTGATACTGCACCTGCACATCCGCCTGCACATAGCCCAGGCCGGTGCGGCTGACGGGATTGTTGCTGGCATCGCACACCACAGCAAATGGCACGCTGCCATTGGTGCTACCCAGCATCCCCTGCTGCAACAAGCCATTTAAAAAGGCCAGCAGTGTCGCGCGAATATTCTGAAACAACGTTGAATTTACCAGTTGCCCCACATACCCGCCCATGCCTGCCTGCAACGTCGCGGCAATGTAGTTGGTCAACCGCGTATAATTGTCACCATTCACCGCGGCAGAGGACGAACTGTTATGCCCACCTCGCACACCCCAGTAGGCCCCGCCCGGCTGCGGGTTGGCAATCACGTCAATCCCTGCACTCAACAGCGCGCTCAAATCCGCGCTGGCGTAAGAGGTCGCCGTCGCCCCGCCTGGCTGGCCAGATTTCTGCGTGCCCACCACCCCATAAAGCGGCTTGTTCAAGGATGATTGCTCAGGCGACAAATTCGCCAGCCGCCCCGCCACAAACCCTTGCGGCGAAACCAGCCGGGTCATCGCATTGGTCTGGTCAAACCAATACACCCAATCGCCAAACAGCATCTTGGCAGCGTAGGAATCAATCCCCGCCTCACCCTTCACAATCACCGCATTTTCAATTGTGTCGCCCGCCGGGCCGGTCAAAATCATATAAACGCTTTCGGAGAGGCCAAACTCCATCTGCACGCTCCACTGCGTGGCATCGTCGGTATCGGCCAACAGCGCAATCGCACAACCCTGGCTGCGCAGCGCATACATGCCCCGGCGCGGTAGCACATCGCTGCCCACCAACGCAGCCGCATTCACTCCATTCGCGCCATCGCTACCCGGTGTGCCGGAAGCAAACAAATACACCCCGGCCACCGGTGCTGCCTGAACAGATTGTGCTGTGGCAACCACAAGCTGCGAAGGCCCGCGCAACACGCCATTCCCAACATTCACCGCATCGGCAATATTTTGCCAAAACAGCGCTCCAGTTCCGATTATGTTATCAAACACCTCCGGACTCTGCCCAGGCAGCGCAATCGTCAGCCGCCAGCTATTGGCGGCGGAACCGGCGGAAAATGTCAGCGTCAGATCATTACCTGTGCTGCCTGTATAAATCGCCGTAAACGTAACCGCCCCCAGCACGGAAAGGCTGGCCGCCGTATCGCTTCCATCCGTTACGAGAACACAACGGAAGTTCGCGGCCCCTTGCTGTACGGCGGTCGCCACCTGCGTGCCCATGTCATATTTGCGCGCCATCACCGGGCCAAATGCAGCGGCATAATCGCTCATGCTGCCAATCACCGTGGGTTCGCCAACAGGCCCCCAGCTCGCCGTGCCAACAACACCCAAAACATCCGTCGGCACGCCGTTCAGCAGTAAACTCTGCGGCGGCACAATCTGCACGTAAAGATCAGGCACCACCAGCGCGGTGGTGTTGATCGCGCCTTGTTGTACAATCGGCATGGTTCAGTTCCCCTTCGCCATTACGCGCACAACTGAGCCTGCATTCGCGCTACCCAGAATCTTCTGCACCGTCGCGGCATCCGTAATCAGGTCTCCCCGTTTGAAACTGCCAAACGGCTTCAACACCACCAGATGAAAATTCATATTTGCCTCAAACTTGATAATTTCCGAGCACCGTCGTGTTCACGGTGGCCGCCATTGTTCCAAAAAGCATCGCGGACGTTTGTTGCGCCATGGTCGTCGGATATTCGACCGTATAAATCAGGTCCCGCCGGTAAAGCGCCGCATTAGCGCTTTCATCAATCGTCATCCCGTTTACAAATCTTATGCGGCCGTAAGACCCATCGGCCAGCGGGATAAAATCATTCGCCATCAGCGCCGCATCCAAAACCGGAGCCATCACATCGCGCAGGGCAGGGCAGGGGCACCACATCGCAATACGGAATTCCTGCTGCTGGCGCCTTATCTCCTGCAACGCGCCAGCGCCCGCCACCACCCTTGCCGTAAAATGCGTGGCCTCAGGCACAACCAGCTTGCTGCCATTATACTCAACAATCCACCCGCCCTGGCGTAGCATCGCCGCCAGGTTGCTCGCCACCGTCGCCGCACTGTCATTGGCCTGCACAGCGTATGGGTAAGTCTGCCCATCCACCAACACACCCGCCAACAACCCCGTCGAGCATGTACCAAAAAAACTTGCGCCTAAACCTTCTACGCTCGCCGTCAGCGTTCCCGTGGCAGGCGTTAAGTTCTGCCAAATCCTTGGGTATCGCGTCACATTTTTCGCCGCCGCATCGGTAACGCTCACGGAAACATGCGCCATTCCCGTCGCCAGATCCGCATCCAATACCGGCGCCACCGGCCAACCGCGATAAATCTTAACCGCAGCTCCCACCGCACTCGCGCCGGCAGTACCTGAAGGATAAATTCCGTTCGCCGCAATCGCCGCCAGCGCCGCTTCAACATCCGCCTGGTCCGCCATCAACGCACCGCCTGCACGGCGGAAAGCCGCCACACACCAGCCATCTCTTCAACTGACGTTACCGCATAGCGTTCATTTCGTTCATTAATCAAAATATCTGCCACCTGCGGCACCACCCCATCCACCACCGGCAGCAGCGCGGTAAACCCAGGCACTTTGGTATCATCGGGCAGCCCGTTGCGCGTCCTGTCCCCAGTCCCGCCCGCCAACAAGCTCGCCGGAAATCCGCTCCGCACCGGCATGTCCGTTCCCGGTCCCACTGCGCCATAGCCGGTCAACCCAGCCTGCCCCAAGGCCCCAGGCCGCACCAAAGCCAGCGTCGCATTGGTCATCACCACCAGCATCGGCTTCGGCGGCTCTATGCTCGCCACAAACACCACCCCCTCCGGCCCGGCCAGATAATCCCCCGCTTGCAAGTAAGACCAATCCGCCCAGGCCTGCCGAAACGGCACGCCAAACACGCTCGGCCCGCTCACAGCCCCGCCGGGCAGCACAAAAGCCACGCACAACCGCAGAAACCGGTTTTCCAACTCCAGCGGCTCACACGGCCCCGCCGGGCGGTACGCGTCGTGTAAAAACCCCACCCGCCGCCCGGCACACCCGGCACCATAGGCCAGCCTGTCCGCCAACCGCAGACCATCCATCTCACACCACCAGGCTTATGCCGCCAGACTGCGCCAATGCAGGCCCAGGCGGCACGCCCAGAAACCCGCATAAACGCCGCCGCCAGCCATCGAACAAATTCATCCTGTCGCGCAGTTCATCCGCATTATGCGTCCACGCCGCAGCACTCTCCGTATCCAGATTATCGGAGGTCATCGGCACCGCCGCCTCCAGCGAGGCAAGCGTGGAGATATATTGCAGCGTCACCGCTACCTCGGCGGCAGCCAGATTATTCAGCCGGTACTCCAATGCCCCAAAGGCCTGGAAAAACCGCCATGAATCAAAACCCGCCGCCCCCGCTCCATAGGCCGGATACCCGCAGAACCGCCGGATATCGGCCTTCTGCCCATCGGTAAACGCAACCGGCAGGGTGTCGGACATCAGTATGTGTCCCCATCGCCACGGGTGAAATACACATTGCCCGTCCCGGTGCTCAGCACCACGGCGGCATTGGTCACAAACGGGCCCGCATCCACCAGCATCCGGCTACCCGGCGGCACCGGCGTGTCGCTCAGCCCCGCCACCACGCCAGAAGCTGCCGCCAGCCGGAAAAACGCAACGGCAGTGCTGGCATTATAAACCAGCACCGCTTGGCCGCCGCCGGCCAGCGCCACATTGGCACTGGTCGTGGAAGCAGAAGCCCCCACCGTCCCGGCAGGACGGAATGGCTGTGTCGAACCTGTCGCCATCCTCTGCCTCCTTAGCCCACATGCTCAAGCAGCACCGCCCGCTTAAAATTCGCGTTGGTCGCGGTCGGCACGGTCAGCGGCGTGGTGGTGGTGTCAGAAGGCGCACAGAACCCGCCAATCCAGTACCAGCTCTGCGCGATAATCTGCTGCAACCGGTCAATCGGCTCGCGGGTCACCATCGCCACACCATCGATCATCTGCACCAGGCTATCCTTCGGTGCCACGTCATCAGCAGCCATCCCGGCAAAATCACCTTCAATCAGCGCACCCTGGCCGCACACAATCGGTCGGCGCACGCTCAGGCCAGAAATGCTGGGATGCGCCTGCACATAAGCCTCGGTGGTGGTGATAAACCGCAGCCCCAAGAAGTCGCTCACCATGCCCTGCTGGAACACCGCATTGGCCGAAGTCGCACCCTGGAATAATTGCTTGAAATCCGCATCAGAGAACAACTGCCGTGCGGAAACCGGGTCGAGATAGCAGTTGTAAACACCCTCAACGGTCGGCACCGCATTGCGGCGCAGTAACGCCACCGCATCAAGCAGGCTGCCCATGGTCAGCGTGTCGGTCGCCTGCAAAGCCGCGGTGGTCAACCGGCTCGCTGGCCGTACAATCGCGCTGGCCGTCGCCGCCTTCACTGCATTACCCGCGGTGCCATCCGCCACGGTCACGCTGGTCGAGAATGTCAACTGGCCAGAAATGCCCCACGGTGCGGTGGAGGCATTGGTCGCATCCGCCACAACGCCCACCAGCGTGTAAAGATCGCTATTCACACTCACAGAAAGCGGTGCACCCGCCGAAACGGGAACCTGCACCCCATTCACGAACACAGTCTGAAAACCGCGAATATCATCCACTTCAACTACCGGCCCGGCGCTGGCCAAAGTCGTGGCAACTCGGGTATTCCCGCCGAAATAAGGCGCAAACAGCGCATTGCGCGCCAATTCATCAAGGCTCCGCGCCGCCTGCTCGCCATTGGTGGCTGCATTCAGCAAAAACTGCGAGGCAATGCCAACACGGCTCGTCACCATGTTCAAATCCTGCGTCGCCGCATAAAAATTCAACGCGATGGTATATTGCTCCACCCCAAAATTGCCGGCGGCCAAGCCATTATCCAAATTGGTGTTGCTCGCGGCTGCCAGCGGCGTCGTCACGCTCGGCTTCAGGCCAGCGCGCGTCTTGGTCAGCGTTTCACCAATCCCCACGGCAAATTCTTCGCGGTCCGCAATCATCCGGTAGCCAAGGCGAGATTTCAGCGCGGTCTCAAACTCCCGTTCCAAAAACCCTTGTTGAATAATCGGCTGCAACGCAGCCGGGAAGTTCTGAATACCCATTCTCGTAAAATCCCCAGAATATAAACGCAATTTTCCATCCGCGCCCGCATCCTCGCAGGCACGTCGATCAACATGTCAGACCAAAAGTTTACCTGCGCTTCAGCAGTGCCGCTCTTGCGCTCAACCACTCATCGCGGCTCATTTCACTCGCCATTCTCTGGCGGAGCGGCTCTGGTTTCGGCGCGTTCGCGGCGGCGGAAGAAGACTTACCGCCCCCAAACAGCCATGGCTTCGCGCGCTTCAGCTTCGCCAGCACGGCGGGCGCATCTTCCACGTCACCATCCTCGTTCACCTGCAACGCGCTGACTTCAATCAGCTTCAACCCGTCCAGATCCACCATCCCGGCCTTCACCGCCTCGGCCTTCAACTCGGCACGAATAATCCGCGCTTTCGCCTCCGCCCCTGCCTGCTCCAACGCCGCCTCCGCCGCTTCAGCCCGCGCCCGCCAATCTTCGGTCACTTCATCATTCATGCCGCACTCTCACCAATCGCATTCAACTCGGCCTCCACATCGTCGATGTCATTCATCGCCGCCGTCGCCTTCACTCCCGCCTCACGAGACATCTGCCCAGCATTCACCAACGCCGCCACCGCCTGCGCTTCTTTCAACCGGTCATCGGCAGAAAGCGGATACCAGCGTGGCCAGCGTAAACTCAGCCTCTGGCTCATATCCAAGGGCGGCACCGCTTCGCCACGCACCGTCAGCGGAAACATCTGCGAAGCTCGCACCACCATTTTTGCCAATGCCAAAATTCCGCCATCGCCATATGAAATCCGCAAATTATCCGCTAACCAGATCAGCCCCTGGTTCATCAGCTCCAGCGCCCGGCCCGATTGCGGTGCCCCCAGCTTCTCCGCACTCGCCCAGTTGCCGTGCACGCTCTCCAGCGCAAACTCTCGCAATGTCCTCACGTAGGAAATCACCGCCTCTGCCGCGGTGCCGCCAATCTCCAGCAACTTGGCATCGCCTTTTTCTGAAACCACCAAGGCATTGCCCGCACCTTTCACAATCTCACTGTCGCTGGTCGCAGGCTCCTTAATCAACAACGTCGGGTCAGAACTATATTTCAGCCCTCGCCCGGCCTGGCTCAATTGGTAGTCGATCTCGATATTCGTATCGATTGCACATTTAAACGTGCACGCGCCATCAACCCCATCCCCACCGGGTAGATTTTTAATCCACACCAGCGGCACAAACCCCAACCCATGCGCCACGCTGCGGCTCTCATCGATAACCGGCTGTGCCAGAGCATCATCCACCGCCCAAGGCAAATACCAGGTCTCGCTTTGCGTATCCCAAACCCGCTGGAACCAATAAAGCCCCGCCGGGTCCACATCCTCGTAACCCTGCGCGGCCAAATCCGCGCCGCTCACCTTATATTTCTCAGTCACCCTGGCCAGCTCGTCCGGCGCCTGCGCGCTCCAAACCGGCGTCAGATACAAACTCTCCAGCACCGAGAAAAACACCCGCCCGCCAAGCACCCTGAACAACACGGCCACCGAGCCCACAGCCCCACGCAACGCCGCGTCAATCATCACCTCATTCAACCGCGCCTCGGCGAACACATCCGCCAAAGCCTGCCCCATGGCTCCGTCCGGCACATCGACCGCGGGGAAATGCCCTGCGCTGAACAGCAACGCCACAGAATCCTCAACCACCACCCGGCATAACCCATAACGCACGGATGGCTTACGCAACCGCAGCGGAATATACTCGCCCGCCCCATTCCGTTCCTCATGAAACTGGTACGGCAGATTATCGTAAAGCGTACCATCCAGCATCCGCCTTAACGCCTCCAGCCGCGCCACGCGCGTGGGCATCTGCCCATCCACAGGAATGGCAGCACAAATCGTATCGAACATGGATCGTCAGAAACCTTCCTGTTAGCGGCTCAACAACGGCACGTTCAGCCGCCTGGCCGGCGCCTGCACCAATGTCGCCAAACTATTCACAGCGCGTGAAAGCGCGTCGATCTGGTCGTCATGCACCCCATGTGGAAATTCTCGCATCTCCGCCACAAACGCATCATTCCAGCCCCCCGCCACAATGGCAAAATTCCCTGCATCCACCTGCGTCGCCGCTGGCATCGCCCGCACCAGCTTGGCATCACGCTCGGGGCTTGAAACAACCCTGAACCCCAGCAACCCGCGCGTCAGCATCGCAATCTGCGCCGCTCCCGCCTGGCCTGGGTCCTGCGGCAATGAAATCATCGTGCCCGTGCCATCCAGCCGCGCGGTGTCCTTAATCGCCGTCTCCACCTGTGCGGGCGAACCCTGCAATCGCCGCACATCCAGCACCACCAGCCGATCATCTTCGGTCATACCCAGCTTCAGCCCAACGGTGTAATCCGGCCGACGCCCTGGCCCTGGCTGGCTCGCCGCCAAATCCCAGGCCCGCACGCTCATCTTCACATCCGGCGCCGCCGCCAGCCTGGTCACCGCGCCCATACGGAACAATCCGCTATCGCGCGCCTTCGGTGCCTGCTGATACATGGCCGCGAAAGCCCGTTCGCCCACTTCGCGGCGGCGCCGTTCCAAATCTTCCACGTTCTGCAATTCTGGCCACAACGCTTCGCCAACGCCGCGCCCCAACTCATCACCGGCCTCCGCCAGCGCTGGCAGCCGCAAACACCGCCACCCACCTTCCGTCGCCAGCAACCGCCCGGCCAGATCATCCTCGTGCCAGCGCGTCATAATCAGCACAATCCGCCCGCCCGGTTTCAACCTCGCCGTCAACTCCGCCCGGTACCAGTCAAACAACATATCCCGCTGCGCCTGGCTTTCAGCGTCTGCCCAGTTCTTCACCGGGTCGTCGATCACGATCAGATCCGCTCGCCGCCCCGTAATCGGCCCGCGTACCCCGGCGGAGAAATACTCTTCCCCACCGGCTAGTGAGAACTTTGACGACGCCTTCGCGGCTTTTGCAATCTCCACACCCAGAAAATCACCGTGCTTCGCCAAAATGCTACGCACGCGCCCGCCGAAATAATGCGCCAGAGACGCCGTATGCGCCGCCGCAATCACCTGCGCGCCCCGGCACCTCGCCATAAACCAGGCCGGAAACAACACCGAACCATAAGTGGACTTCGCCGATCCCGGTGGCATCTGCACCATCAACCGGTCGCATGCCCCATTGGCCACATCCTGCAAATGCCGGATCAGTAATTCATGATGCGGGGCGGGGCTCTGCCCCACATCGCTCATTGCACAGCGGGAGAATTCTAAAAACCCTGCCGCTTCGCTTAGCCTGTTGATGAAGTCCCCGCTGTGTTCAGTAGAACCATTGTGAAAAGATGTATACGTCAAACCGGGGCAGATGGGCAACAAGAAAATAACATATTGTTAGAAAAACTATCTTGCCGCCAAACCGTCAAGAATCATCTTAATCGCCTGCCCATGCCACCGCTTCACCGCTTTATGGTCCGCGCCCAGAATCTCCCCCAACTTGCGCCAAGCATAAACATGTCTGCCCGTCAGCGGGTGCACCAGCGCCCGCGCTCCCACAATCCGCCGTAGCACATATTGTTTTTCAGGAATAAAAAGTAACCAGCCAAACGTCTCATCCATCCTCGTTACCATATCGGCTGTGGGCGCTGGCGGCTTCATCTTTCTACCCTCCCAACCATAAGCTTCCAATGCGGTATGCACCACATCCAGCTTCGTCATCCGCAACCCCGTGGAATACCCGCGCGATGGCATTGCCAGCATCGCACCCCCTGCCTCTTCAAACCGCTCCACAATCTCTTCCACTGTCATCATACCTCTTCTCCTTCAGGAAACGGCGCATCGGTCAGCAACCCCCAGGTCAGCGGATGTCCTGCCCGCAATGGTGCCCTGTTAGGGTCGCCCAACCCGTCTTCATCCCGGCTTTTCATCACCAGTGCCGGGCGCAACGGCAGCGTCGCCTTCAACCGCCGCCCCCGCTCAATAATTGTATTTCTGGAAAGCCCCAGCTCCTTGCCAATCGCCGCCCACGTCGCCCCGCCCTGGCGCATATCCAGAATCACCCGGTCGGCTACCTGCGTCCAAACCCTTGCCTGCGGCATCTCACCCTCCATCGGTTTGATGCATGTTAGAAATACTAACAATCTGCGTCAAGAAATACTAACATTGAGTTTGCGCCTCTTCATGTTAGAGTAGCTGTATGGGATCTAAAAAACAGCTACCCGCAGAAACCGTTGGCGCCCGAATCCGGGCGTTGCGCCTTGCCGCCGGCATGACCCAGGATGAATTTGCGGACAGGCTTAACGTCTCCCGCTCCGCCATCGCCCAGTGGGAGACCGACCGTGCCGGGCAGATCCGGGAAAACATGGAAAAAATCGCGAAGATTCTAAATACTTCGCTGGGTTACCTGGTTTCTGGTGAAACCGGCTCCCTGCTGGGGGACGAGCTTGCCCTCATGCGGCTTTATCGGGCCTGTTCAACGGAAGATCGTCGAATGCTGCTGCTCACCGCCCGCCGTCTGGCACGTAGCTAACTCACCCCTCTCCAGGTTGTAGCAACCGCAATTCCCGATATACCCCGCCCTCACGCGAAAAATTCTTGTTATAATAAGGGTCTTTCGCCAGCACCGCTTCATGGCGCTGTCGCATCACCTCGTTTTCCAACATAAACCGCGCGAGCTTGGCATGGTTAAAATCATCGCCACGGCTCACACTTTCCCGGTGTTCCGCTACAGTATCAGGCATGTAAATAATCTTCATCCCGGCCATGCGTAACTTCACACATAAATCCACATCGTTGAAGGCAACGGAAAGCTCGCGCTCATCAAATCCGCCCACCGCTTCAAAAGCGGCTCGCCGCACCAGCATACAAGCCGCCGTCACAGATGAAACCTCCTGCGCCGTTATCGCGTGCGCCATATAACCCGGCGCTTCAGCGCCCAAGCCGCGGAAGGCATGGTCCGCCACCCCGCCAACCCCCAGCACCACACCGGCATGTTGCACCGTTCCGTCCTCGTAGAGCAGCTTTGCCCCCACCGCGCCCACGGCATCATCGGCCAGCGCCTCGTCCAGCATCCGGCGCAGCCACCCCGCCTCATCGACAAACACGTCGTTATTCATAAACAGCAGAAACTCATGTTTCGCCGCCTGCACCCCAATATTATTGATCCGAGAATAATTAAACGGCTCTGCAATCCGCAGCACTCGCGTGCCCTCAATATTCGCCTGCGCCGCAGCAAACCGTTCCGCCTCCGGTGTGATGGACCAGTTATCCAGCAGAATAATCTCGTAGCTCACCCCTTTGCTGTGCGTCCTAATCGCGTCCACGCATTCCTGGGTCATCTCCACATGGTCGCGGTACGGAATTAAAATCGAAACCCCGGCCTTCTTCACCTGCGCCGCCGGAAATTTCCAATCCACCTTATAACAGGTCAGGCTCCCGCGCGGTGCCACTTTCGCTGGCAGCCCCCGCCGCTCTAGATGCGCCGCCACCGCCTTGGCTCCGGCCAGCCCCGCCTTCGGTTTCGCAATCGTCCCAGCCGCGGCGGTTGAGCTCGCGGTCTTGCGCCAATGATACAAAATCTCCGCCACGTGATGAACCTGCCCCGGCTCCAACGCCTCCACCAGCCGCAGCAGCAAATCATGGTCCTGTGCGCCATCCATCTCCGGGTCCAACCCGCCCGCCGCGCGCAGCGCCTTCGCCTCCACCATCACCAGATGGCAGATATAATTAATATCCAGCAGGAACCGATGGTTGAAGTCCGGCTTGAAATGCGGCTCGCTGAACGCCCCGCCGCGCTCCACCTTATCCTCATCTGAATAAAGCAGCTTCGCCCCCGTCGCCGCCTGGGCCAGCAGCATAATCTCCAACGCACCCGGCTCCAACAAATCATCATGGTCAAAAAACGCGACAAATTCCCCCGTCGCCGCCTTCAGCCCATCATTCGTCGCCCTGGCAATGCCGCCATTCTTCTTTCGCGGCAGCAGCTTTATGCGCTCCTCCTGCGCCGCCAAATCCTTCATCACCGCCGTCAACGTCGCATCGCCCCCGGCATCGTCAATCAGCAGCAGCTCCCAGTTCTCATGGGTCTGCGCCCGCACGGAATCGATCGCCGCCAGAAAATCCCCCACGCCGGGCCGGTAAACCGGGCAAATCACTGAAACCTTGGAGGCCGCCACGTCACTCGCCCCATAACGCGCCCTGGCGCGGGGCAAGGCCAAGGGTCGCGCCGCCAACGCCCAGCGCGGATAATCCGCCAGCAAAAACCGCTCCCTCGGAATCGCCGCCTTCAATTCCTTCCTTAAATGATAGGCAAAGCTGAACAGCTCATCTGTCCGTTTAATCAACGCCTCTATCTTTTCCCGGGCCGAATCTCCCGGAAAGCTAATCTCCAGCGGGCTGCCACCCAGCTCCTCATGCTCCGGCAAGGCAAAAAATTTCAGCGTCACACGCTCGCGGCGGCGCAACTCGGGCGGTGGGGCAAACGCAAAGCCGCAGGCCGCATCAGCACCCACGGCGGTCGCCACATCGCCCCTAAACTGGTCCGCCAGCAGCTCTGCCACCGGCTGGCCCTCATGCGTCACCAACACGCGCACACCACCAAGCTTGGTCCCAGCCTTGTCATCGACTCGCAGCGCCCAGCCCTGGATCAACCCGTCCACCATGCCGTCCACCACGGCCATCAACCGCACCGGCTTCTCCAGCACAAAGCTGTATTCCTCAACCGCACCGCCGGCGCGCGAGCTTATCGGCAACGCCACCCCGTCCAACGTCGTAAAGCGCAACACGTGGCGCACGCCGTCCCAATATCTCTCAGGTATCCGGTAGCTAAACCCAATCCGGCTATTCACCAGATTCACCAACCGGCTATCATCGCGGTGCAAGTCGCAGCTCACCACCTCCTCAATCGCCCCATCTATCATCACGCGCATCTTCAGGCTTTCGGCGGGCTTGTCGAAATCCACCGCCCAGCCACCAATCTCGGCCTTGTCCGTCTGGTCCAGAAAGCACAACAGCTTGCGCTCTTTGCGCGGCGTCTCAGCCCTTGCCCTGGAATTTTTCACGCCACGCTCTCCACATCCAATGCCTTCAACGCCTCAGGCAAAAGCCGCGCCAACCGCTCTGCCCACTCCACTTGCCCAGCTTCCTGGGCAATCAAATCCTGCCGTATTTCAATTTCCAGATAATCAAGCTTGTTTTTCTCGGCATGCACCGGCACGCCGTAATCGGTCTCGTCGCTCACGCGGTAGGGCGCATTCTCCTCCACCACCAGCCCAGCCTCTTCCCGCAATAGCCCCGCCAGAATCTTAGAAAGCCGAGGGTTGCGGTTATACAAAACCGCCACATGCATCGGCCGCGCCGCCGCCAGATAAACCGGCGTAAAGCTATGCATCGCCACATAAACAATGCGCGTCCGCGCCGCCACCAACCGGCCAATCGCGCCGTGGTAGGGGTCGAAAATCGCTGCCCGCCGCGCGGCCTTCCCTGCCTCGTCCAGCCCCTCATTACCGGGTATCCGCGTCGCCTCGCTGGTCTTGGGAAAGGCGCTGGCCCAGCTAGGGTTGCGGTTGCAATCAATCACCAGCCGCGAATAATTCTGCAAAATCGCAGTCGCATCCAACGACGCGCTCAAGCGCCGCGTCACCCCCGCAATGCCAATATCCCAGGCAATATGCCGGTCCATCTCCGCTTTCGGCACGCCCAAATCCCCCAGCGCGCGCGGAATCAACCGCCCGGCATGGTCCGCTGTCAGCAAAAACCGGCTCTCGCCCCCTTCGCGCAGCAATTCATAAACCGGCGCCTCACCCTCTTGCAGCAATCCCATGTGCGCCTCGCTCAATGCCGCCAATCAATCCGCGTCGGCCGCATCCCGGCGGGCTGAAATTCCACCCACTCGCCATTGCCAACGGAAATTCCGGTCAACGCCAAAATAAACCCCCAATGGCTTACCAGCAGCGTCCTGTGCTCATCCTTGCGCCGCCGCATCTCGGCCCTGAACGCATCCGCCCTGGCCACGGTTTCCGCCTCGCTTTCCTGGCTTTCATGCCACCAATGGGCTGGTAAATGCCCAAATTCGTGGTGCGGAAACCGGGCGGCGAGCACATGCGGGGCGCTGCCGATATCGCAAGCAAACGCCGTCCGCTCGCGCACCTCATGCATCACCTCCACGCTCACCCCTGGCAGCGCCCGAAACGGCTGCGCGGTCTGCAATGCACGCATATAAGGTGACACAATTACGCGGGTAATTCCGGCCCCGGCCAACGCCTCCGCGGCGGCTTGTGCCTGGGCGTGGCCCAGCTCCGTCAGCTCAGGGTCCTCAATGCCGGGGTCGCGACGCGTTTCGGTAAAATGCAGGTTAAAATAGCTTTGTCCGTGGCGCAGCAGGAACATAAAACACCCTTCAATTTTGCCCGGCTTGTCGGTCTGCCCTATTGCAACATATGTCTGGCTGCGCGCCAACAGGCACCTCGCCGCAACAGCATCCGGTCAGCCGGGTTGCGCGGCGGGGCTGGTTGCGCCAAGCTGTAATGGAACTGAGGATAACCGTGGCCGGTAACGTACTCCAATCCCTCGGCGGCTTTCCCGTCGTCCTGGTCATTTTCGCGGGCATTGCGCTCTTTCTTGTCCTTCGGCTGCGCTCGGTCCTGGGCAAGCGCGTCGGGTTCGAAAAACCGCCCTTTCAGCCGGGCGCCGCACCGGGCTTGCAGCCAGGTCGGGTCATAGAAGGCCGGGCCTTGCCCGCCGCTACCCCCAGCCGCTCCATCCCCGACCCACAATCCGCCCTTGGCCAACGCCTGATGCAGATCGTCAACCGGGACCCTCAGTTCGACCCGCCTGATTTCCTTACCCACGCTGAAGCCGCATTCCGCGCCATCGTTGCCGCCTTTTCGGCGGGGGACCGTGCAACGCTGCAATCTCTGCTCACCCCGCATGTCTACCAAACTTTTGAAGCCGCCATTTCCGCGCGTGGCGGTGCGGCTGATCCATCCCATACCGAAATCAAATCCATCCTCTCCGCGGGAATCGAAGATGCCGAGATCTCCGGAGACCTCGCCGCAATCATCGTCCGTTTCGTCTCTGCTCAATCTACCCAAACGCTGGATGCCGCGGGCAACCCCATCCCCGGCCGCAGCGAGCAAGCCGATATCTGCGACATCTGGACCTTCGAGCGCGACCTGCGCGGCAAAGACCCCGCCTGGCGGCTCTCGGCGGCCCGCAGCGGTTAACCTCATGCGTCATTTTTTAACGGTCGCCGCCACCTTGGCGCTGGCTGCCTGCAGCCTCCAGCAGCAGCCGCAAACCGGCGCTTTTGCGCCCCCAGGTCGCACATTCCCCATCACCCAACTGCCCGGCTGGCAACAGGACAATACCGCCGCCGCCCTCGCCAGCTTTGTCACCAGCTGCAAGGCCATCCTGCTGATGCCGCCAGATTCGCCCCTTGGCGGCTCCGGCCTTGCCCAACGGCTCGCCGGTCAAGCGGGGCTATGGCAACCCGCCTGCACCGCCGCTCAATCTACCGCCCCTGGCAGCAACGCCGCCGCGCAGCAATTTTTCTCAAGCTGGTTCACAGCCTATGCCATTCCCGGCCAGGCGCTCATCACCGGCTATTTCGAACCCGAAGTTCCCGGCTCGAAAAACGAACGCCCCGGCTATCACGTGCCGCTCTACGCCATGCCCGCCACCGCCGCCCTCGCCAGCCTGCCCCGCGCGGCGATCGATGCCGGTGCCCTCCACCGCAAAGTGCCAGTCACCGCCTATGTCACCAACCCGGTTGATGCCTTCATGCTGCAAATCCAGGGGTCTGGCCGTATCCTCTTGCCTGATGGCAACATTCTGCGCGTCGGCTTCGATGGCCAGAACGGCCAGCCCTACACCCCCATTGGCCGCGTGCTGGAACAAATGGGCGCGCTCCAGCCAGATCAAGTCAGCTATCAATCCATCTCCGCCTGGCTGAAATCCCACCCGGATCAAGCCCAGTCGGTCATGGAACAAAACGCCCGCTATGTTTTCCTGCGTCCGCTCGGTGCATTACCGGCAGATGAAGGTGCACCCGGCGCGCTTGGCGTACCCCTCACGGCTGAACGCTCCACCGCCATCGATAAATCCGCCCTGCCTCTCGGCGCCCCGCTCTTTATCTCCACCACAGACCCCATCACCGGCGCTGCGATGAACCTGCTCACCATCACGCAAGATACTGGCGGCGGCATTCACGGGCCCAACAGGGCGGACATCTTTTTCGGTGCCGGGCCAGAGGCCGAGCAAACCGCCGGCTCCATGCGCCAACCCGGCCAGCTTTATCTGTTGCTGCCGAAAGCTTCGCCTTCACCCTAACCCCCGGCGGCCTTGTCCGCCCCAGGCCATATGACTAGAGCCTGTCATGATGACAATAAGGAATGACTGATGTCCTCCAGCCCGGTTCACCAACACGGAGCATCTGAAAAACTCCGGCTCACCGCGCTCATCGGCGTCCTCGGCGTAGTCTACGGCGATATCGGCACCAGCCCGCTTTACGCGCTGCAAACCTGCCTGTCTTATTTCAACGGCAACCATCTGGTGCCAGAGGATGTTCTCGGCGTCCTCTCTCTCATTACCTGGGCGCTCATTCTCACCGTCACGCTCAAATATGTCACCTTCATCATGCGGGCCGATAATAACGGCGAGGGCGGCACGCTGTCCCTCATGGCGCTGGCCAGCCGCGTTGCCCGCAGCGAACGTACGCGCGTCACCGTCGGGTTGGTCGGCATTATCGGTGCCGGGCTGTTCTTTGGCGATGGCGTCATCACCCCAGCCATCTCCATCCTCTCGGCGGTTGAGGGCATTGAGGTTGTCGCACCTAATTTAAGCGCCATCGTGCTGCCCATCGCCATCGCCGTCATCATCGCGCTGTTCGTCATCCAGCGTTTTGGCACCGCCGCCGTTGGCAGGGCCTTCGGGCCAGTCATGGCGGTCTGGTTTCTCTGCCTCGGGGCGCTCGGCCTAGCCCAGATCCTTCAGCATCCCGGCGTCATCACCGCCCTTAATCCTTATTTCGGCCTCAACTTCATCATCCGGCACGACCGCATGGCCTTCCTGGTTCTGGGCGCCGTCGTGCTGGCCGTCACCGGAGCTGAGGCGCTGTATGCGGATATGAGCCATTTTGGCCGTCGGCCCATCCGCATCTCCTGGCTGTTCTTCGTGCTGCCCTGCCTGCTGTTAAATTATTACGGCCAGGGCGCGCTGGTCATCGCCAACCCCGCCGCAGGCAGCAACCCGTTCTACAAGCTCGCCCCGCACGTCCTGCAGGCGCCGCTCATCCTGCTGGCCACATTGGCCACGGTCATCGCCAGCCAGGCCGTCATTTCCGGGGCTTTCTCGGTCGCGCGCATGTGCGTGCAGCTCGGCCTGCTGCCGCGCATGGAAGTGCGCCACACCTCGGAAACCGAGCAGGGCCAGATCTACGTGCCCCAGATCAACACCATCCTCGCCATCGGCGTGCTGCTGCTGGTGCTCACCTTCCGCTCCTCCGCCAATCTCGCCTCGGCCTACGGCATCGCCGTCACCGGCACCTTCCTGTGCGACAACACGCTCGCCGCCTTCGTCTACCGCCGCCATTTCGGCTGGTCGCGCGCCTCCACCCTGGCCGTATTCGGCCTCATCGGCGTAGTGGACCTCGCCTTCTTCTCCGCCAATTCGCTCAAAATCGTTGAGGGCGGCTGGGTCCCGCTGGCCATCGGATTTTCCATTATCCTCATCATGACCACATGGCGGCGCGGGCGTAATCTCATCCTCGCCCGCTGGATGCAGGACAGCCTGCCCCTCGCCACCTTCCTCAACCGGCTGCCGCAATCGCGCATCGTCCGCGTCCCTGGCACCGCCGTATTCATGACCGGCAATCTCGACTACGTGCCCAATGCGCTCTTGCATAACCTCAAGCACAACAAGGTCCTGCACGATCAGGTTTTCTTCGTCACCGTCCGTAATCTCGATGTTCCGCAGGCCGACCCCGGCAGCCGCGTGCAGGTCGAAGAAGCCGCCCCTGGCATCTACAAGGTCACGCTCTATTACGGCTTCATGGAAAGCCCGAACGTCCCCCGCGCGCTGGAAAGCCTCACCGCTCAGGGCATCGAGTTCAAAGCCATGCAAACCAGCTATTTCCTGGGCCGTGAAACCGTGGTCCCGGCTTCCGTGCCCAAGCTGCGCTTCATCCGCCGCTGGCTGTTCCTGTTCATGGCCCGCAACGCCCTCACCGCCACGGAATTCTTCCGCATCCCGTCGGACCGGGTGGTTGAGCTCGGCGTCCGCATCGCGGTTTAAACCGCGAAATCCCGCGCCCGCGCCAAACACGCTGTCTTGTCCGCCACGCATCCGCCTTCCAGCCACCAGCGCCGCGCCTCTGCCAAAACCACTCCCATGCGCGGCCCCGGCTCCACACCCAGAGCCATCAAATCCCGCCCCTGCAACGGAAACACTGGCCTCGCCATGCCTGCCAGCCGCGCCCGTAACCCGGCCCCATCGCCATCCCACAGCCAGCTTTGGCCAATCAGCACCTCATGCGGTGCGTCCGCCAGCGCCCGGCGTAGTGCTGCATCACCGTCGCCTTCCTTCAGCACAAACGTCTCACGCCAACCCGCCAGCAGCGCCGCTTCTGCACTGCTCAACCGCAGCCGCGCCGCCAAATCCTCATCGGTCAACGCCGCCACCCGCAATAACGGATCAACCGGCGCGCCCTTCGCCACCAGCGCCGCCAGCCGCGTCACATCCGCCCCCGGCAGCACAATTCCCAGCACCCCGGTCTTTTGCATCAGCGCCATCGCCGCCAGCGGGGCAGGGGCGGCCAAAATCTTCTTCACCTCGCTCCATACGCGCTCCACGGAAAGCTGCCGCAACCCTTCTCGCCCGGCCGCAATCGCCGCCACCGCCTCGGCATCCGCCGCGCCCTTCCCATAGCGGGCAAAAAATCGGAAGAACCGTAAAATCCTTAAATAATCTTCGGCAATCCGCGCGCCAGGCGCGCCCACAAACCGCACAACCCCAGCGGCCAGATCCTCCCGGCCACCGAAATAATCGAAAACTTCCCCGTCCCTGGCGCAGCTCATCGCATTCATCGTGAAATCCCGCCGCGCCGCATCCTCGCGCCAGTCATCGGTGAACTGCACCACCGCGTGCCGCCCATCCGTCTCCATATCCCGCCGCAACGTTGTCACCTCAAACCCGCGGCCTGCGGCAATAATTGTCACCGTGCCATGCTCAATTCCGGTCGGCACCGCCTTCAACCCCGCGGCCTTCGCCCGCGCCATCACCGCCTCGGGCTTCAACGGCGAGGCAAAATCAACATCAGCCACCTCATAGCCCGCCAGCATGTCGCGCACGGCACCGCCCACCACCCGCGCCTCCGGCAGCGCCGCCCAAACCTTGTCCATGCCGGGCACTTCAATCACATCACCCCCGCAACCGCTGCGCCAGCCGATACAAAATCTCCGCCGTCGCACCCCAGATCACATGGTCCTTATGCGGCCACACCCAGAACTCCCTCACGCCCACCTGCCTGATCGCCTTCCGCCGGATCGGGTATTCGGCGTTCAACAAATCCGCGAAGGGCAGAAGAAACAACTCCGCCACCTCCTCATCGGCAGGCCGCAAAGCCACCTTCTCGGGCACCAGCGCCACCACCGGGGAGATATGGAATTGCGTAACCGTCAACACGTAATCATCCATCCGGCCCAGAATTTCCACCTGTGCCGGGTCCAGCCCCACCTCTTCCTGTGCCTCGCGCAACGCCGCGGCCTCAGGGTTGGCGTCAAACGGCTCAATTTTGCCACCGGGGAAGGAAACCTGGCCAGGATGCGAGGTCATCCTGGCACTGCGCCGCGTCAGCCACACGCCTTTTTCGGGCTCCAGCGCCACCAGCACCGCCGCCGCGCGCAAATGCCCCTGTTGTAAATTTTTATACAAAAAGCTTGGCGGAAACGCCTTGCGTAATGCCTCGGCCTTCATGCCACACCCGGCTTACGCGCACTCAGCATCCTGGCAATTCGGCATATCCCCCAACGGGAAGAACACACCCTGGCTCCAAACCCCCAGCGCTTTGCGGCCATTGGCCATGCCTGGCTCGGCCAGCGCCACCAACTCATAATAGGTCGCGCGGTTAATCCGCGCCTCAATCGGAAATTTGCCTTTGCCATCACGAATATGAAGATAGGGCGTAGGCTCGCAACTCAGCAAATCATGCGCGATCCGAATAGGGTGCTCGCGCCCCGCCGTCACGCATTGGTCCACATTTGTGCGGAAACACAGCACCTGATCCTTGCCGCTGCCGGTCCATTCCAGCTCCACCGCCAGAAAGGGTGCGTCCTCCACCTCTATCTGCCCGCGCTCCGCGGGGGTCTCCAGAATATATTTGCCCGCTGCATCCCTCGTCAGCACGGTGGAAAACAGGCAGATCATCGGCTTGCGGGCAATCGGGCTGCCCTTATACAGCCAGCTTCCGTCGCGCTTGATCAGAAACGGCAGATCACCGCAATCCGCGGCGGGGCGTGCCTCTGCGCCCTTCACGCAAACCCGCCCTTGCTCTGCCCTCGCCCCCTGCTTCAACGCGCCAAAACTCCTTTCTATCCCCGTGATATAGGTGCCTGCCCAGGCGGTTCAAATGCCTAAACATGCATGGGAAGCGCATCTTGCATCGATATGGCAACTTTAAGGCCCCAGGCTTACCAACACCTGAAAGCCTTGGCATTTTTGTCCGGCTTTCGCTAAACCCCGCGCATGGAATACGATGTCATCGTCATCGGCGGCGGCCATGCAGGCACGGAGGCTGCGGCGGCATCCGCGCGTTATGGTGCCCGCACGGCCCTGGTTACCCAAAACGCCGCGCGCGTGGGCGAGATGTCATGCAACCCGGCCATTGGCGGCATCGGCAAGGGCCATCTGGTCCGCGAGATCGACGCGCTGGATGGCCTCATGGCCAAAGCGGCAGATGCCGCCTGCATCCATTTCAAACTGCTCAACCGTACCAAGGGCCCTGCCGTGCGCGGCCCCCGCGCCCAGGCAGACCGCGCGCTCTACCGCAACGCCATCCAATCCCTGCTCGCCGCCCAGGCCAACCTCACCATATTGGAAGACGAAGCCGCCGGATTCGAAACCCAAAACGGCATCCTCTCCGGCGTCAAACTCGCCTCCGGCAAAACCCTGCTTTGCGCCGCCGCCGTGCTCACCACCGGCACCTTCCTCAACGGCGTCCTGCATTTCGGGCAAGACATGCAGCCCGGCGGCCGGGCAGGGGATGCGCCCTCCCGCGCCCTGGCGGCAGACCTCGCCCGCCTCAATTTGCCCTTGGGCCGGCTCAAAACCGGCACGCCCGCGCGGCTTTCCAAAGCCAGTATCGACTGGGAGGGCCTGCCGGAAGATAAAGGCGAAAACCCGCCGGAGCCATTCTCCGCCCTCACGCCCGAAATCACCAATCCCCAAATCTCCTGCCGCATCACCTCCACCGCTGAGGCGACGCACGCAGTCATCCGCGAAAACATCCATAAATCAGCGGTCTATGGCGGCAACATCGCCGGGCGTGGCCCGCGCTACTGCCCTTCCATCGAGGATAAAGTTGTCCGCTTCGCGGAAAAACCCGGCCACCAGATTTTCCTGGAACCCGAAGGGCTGGACGACGACACAATCTACCCCAACGGCATCTCCACCTCCTTGCCGCTGGATGTGCAATATGCCCTTATCCACACCATTCCGGGCTTAGAGCACGCCGAAATCCTCCGCCCCGGCTATGCGGTGGAATATGATTATGTCGACCCCCGCGCGCTGGACCATTCCTTAAGCCTCAAATCCCTGCCTGGGCTTTTCCTGGCTGGCCAGATCAACGGCACCACCGGATACGAGGAAGCCGGTTCCCAAGGTCTCATGGCGGGATTAAACGCCGCGCGCCGGGCAGGGGGTGCTGATGCCGTGCAGCTCTCCCGGTCAGATGCCTATATCGGCGTCCTCATCGACGATCTCGTCACCCAGGGCGTCACCGAGCCCTACCGCATGTTCACCTCCCGCGCTGAATACCGCCTGTTGCTCCGCGCCGACAACGCCGAGCTCCGCCTCACACCAAAGGGCCTGGAATGGGGCTGTGTCGGCTCCGCACGCGCAGAATCCTTTGCAAATCTCCAGGCAGAGATTGCGTCTTTTGCAAACAAGCCGGAAGGTGAGGGCAGGGCGGCCAACATCCTCCGGGCCGATCTACTCTATTCCGGCTACATCGCCCGCCAAACTTCCGAAATCCGTTCGCGGGAGAAAGATGAAGCGGTCAAAATCCCCAGCGATTTCAATTATATGCAGGTCGGCGGCCTCTCCACGGAGCTGCGCGAGAAGCTGGAACGCAGCCGCCCACAAACCCTCGCCGCCGCCGGCCGCATCGAAGCCATGACCCCCGCCGCTCTGGGTGCCATTTTCGGTGCCTTGCGAAAAGCCCAGCGCGCCGCATGAACGAAGACAAATTGCGGGCTTTCGCGGCGCTGGTTTTAAAATGGTCCCCCCGAATCAATCTTGTTTCGAAGTCGGACCAAAACCATATCTGGGAGCGCCATGTGCAAGACTCCCTGCGCCTGCTCCCTTACATTCCCAGGAATACCGAACGCGCCATCGATCTCGGCTCAGGTGCCGGTTTTCCCGGCCTCGTGCTCTGCATCGCCACAGATATTCCGTTCGACCTCATCGAATCCGATGCCCGCAAAGCCGCCTTCCTCATGGAAGCCGCCCGGCTTACCGGCGCCCCGGCGAAAATCCATAATTGCCGCATAGAAGCCGCCCCGGTTAAACCCGCCTTGCTCATCACCGCCCGCGCTTTGGCTCCGTTGGAAAAACTTCTGGCCCTGGCTGCACCTTTGCTAACACAAGAAGGTTTTTGTCTGTTTCCGAAAGGCAAAGGCTGGCAAGATGAATTGACGCTCGCCACCCCCCTCTGGCAAATGAACACTGAGCGCCTTTCCGCCCCCGGCTGGGGCGAAAGCTGCATCCTGAAAGTGAGCCAGATCCGTCATGCCGGAGCCGCATAAGAAGCCACGCATCATCGCCATCGCCAACCAGAAAGGCGGGGTCGGCAAAACCACCACCGCCATCAACCTCGCCGCCGCCCTGGCCGTCGGCGGCATGA
>JAKBCH010000093.1 GCA_021808055.1 Pseudomonadota bacterium
ATTTCGAGGCAACAATCGCCAGTGCAAAAGCATGGGTCCTGCTCGCCAACATCCGAATGCTCACAAGAAAAATCGCACGTCAAAGTTAGGTAGACTACCATTCAGAGTCAGACTCTGAGAGATGTAACTGCCCAAAATGCGGACATATCTGGCCCTCGTTTGTTCCGCCCTTTCAGCATTCCTTCACCCGAAAAACTTCCCCTGTCCCCGCATCGCGGACCAGATCAACGCGGGCACCATCCCAGTGATAATCAAGATGGCGCCCTTGCACAGGCGACGTGGCAAGATCCGGATAAAACAGCCCCACGCAAACACCGTCAGGGTCGCGCCTGCTGGGGTACACCAGCCCTTGGGACCCACTCCCCCGCAACGCCGCCGCCAATTGTTGCGCGATCGCGTAATCATCCGGGTCCAGCGCTGGTTTGAAGGCGGTAACCCTGCCCCGCAGGTCGTGAAGTGAGGCCCGAATATCCAACACAAGCTCCCGGAACTGCGATGCCCAGCCGGGCGCCTCACCGGTCTGGGCCATAAAGCGGGCGTGATGGTAAATGGTCTCAAGCACAGCCGTCTCAAACGCGCGCGCAGCATAAAGCACGCCGTGGGCACCAGCACTGAACCGGCTCGGCCGCTCAGGGCTGACATGCGTGAAGGGGGCCATGAGGTAACTCGCCCCCGGCCCGGAAACGCGCCGCGTAACCGGTACCAGGTCAAGCGCGCCGATCGTTTCCATGAGGCGCGGATTGGTCTTCTGCTCGGCGGCAATCAACAAGGGCCAGTCTTCCGGATCAGCAATATCCTCGAACAGATCAACTGGCGGATACAGAGAGCGGATGATCCGCCTGGCACCAACCCAATGAACCGGCGAGATGGATATGATCGACGGGTCGATCACCAGCCGCTACGCTCAGCATCCAAGTAATTACGCACACGCATGAGGTCGGTTAATTCACCATGGAGCATGACATCCAAAGCCGTGCTGCCACCAAAGGTCACGTTTGGGGCTTTGATCCAGGCATAGCCGCGCGCCGGCTCCTTGAAAATGATCCGCAAGGCTTTGTGGATCCCCATGAGGTTGGAGAGCCTGGCCTTGCCGTCACGGCCAATCCGGCCAATCTCGCCTGCCTTCCAGCGGGCAAAGGTACGGCGCGGCAAGTCGAGGATGATCGCGGCCTGGTCGTCTGTCACCCCCCATAGGCGGAAGAGGTTCAAGGCCGCACGGAACATGGCGCCTGCCTCCTGATCGGTGATCGGGTCAGGTGAAAAGGGCTTCGGCGCAACGGTGATCTGGCTAAGCACAGACATGGGCAACTCCTGTCATATGGCTATATATATTTCATATATCGCCATATGACAACAGCTTCTCTTCTCCGGCGGCACTAACCGAAATTGATCCTCAGAACTCTGCGCCCCTGGGCCGGGCCTTACGCCACCAGGCTCCAGAACGCGCTCTTGCGGCCATGCTCACGCCGGACTGTAAGATGGCCCGTCCCTGGGCAAAAGCCCGCCTCACATGGTGAACCGCCCGGCATGAGACTATGCGCACCTCTGCGCACTCGCATCATGCCCTTCAACTTGCCTCCGCCCAGCGCCACGGGTTGACCATCCTGCCCCACAATCTGCAGCATTCTGAGTCGATGGGCGTACCGCGGTTTGTTACGACAAACTGCTCTGGATCCGTGCTGGGTTGATCTGACCACGAACCTCCAGGTTGCAACGGATGCTCTAACTAAGAGGTGGGTCGATCAAGCTTTCCCTGCACTCCAGGGTTATTGCCCCAACAGGGTTTCATGCTAGATTCAGCGGGCATGCTGGAGCTGTCGTATGAATGAAACGCTATCCACCACACCGCTTGATCTGTCAGCTTTTGATGTCACCTTACCAGCCGTACAGGCGCCGGCACCCGTATCTCAGCCCGAACCACAAGCAACGCTTCCCCTGCCGGTGGAGCTTGCACCGCTACCCAAACCGGAGCGTCTGGTCGAAGTGGCCAATCTGCCGCCGGAAGAGCTCGCCGCCGCACAGGCCGAGGCACAAAAAATCAATTTTTCCGACACAAATTCCCTGCTCACCCATGGCGAGGGTGTGCTTGCGGGCATTGCGGGTGCATCGCGGCAATTGCTCTCGGGCGTGCGGCTGGGCGACGCCGGAGAGGCCGGGCAAATCGCAGCCGCGGTGGTCGATGGCATCAAAATCCTGCGCATCTCGGACCTCCAAGACGAGGCGACGTCTGGCAGGAAGCCGCAAGGCATGATGGGTAGGCTGCTCGGCGGCATTACCCAGGCGAAAACCGCCTTTCAAGGTTTTACAGAGAGCCGCAAGCAATTCCTCGCTCTCATGGACCAGGAACAGGCCAAGGCGCGCAAAACCAAGGCGGACCTTGGAGTGTCCATTCAATTGCTGGACCAGCAGGCGCTCGCCATCCGTCAGGCGCTGCATGGCCTGAAAATCTCCATCGCCGCCGGGCAACTCGCCCTGGATCGCGCGGAGGATGAGTTGGAGCAAAAACGCCTCGCGGCAATCGCCAGCGGCGATCCGGCCGACGCCGCCGAAGTCCAGGCTTTTCGTGGCGCCATCGCCAATTTTCGCGGCAAAGTGGGGGATATGCGCGAGGCCCTCGTCGGCTCAGCCATGCTCATCCCCATCATTCAGCAGAACCGCGCCGCCGCCGAGACACGGCTGATGAAAATCTCCAATGGCATGCTGGTGGTCATCCCGCGCTTGATGGCGGTGGCCAGCCAGGCGGTGGTGCAGGTGGAAATCCGCAACGCGGCAGACTCCGCCGCCAAGCTGGATGAAGCCAACCGGCAGATTTCGCTTCTTGCCGCCAAAGGCGCGCATGAAGCGGCCACAACGGCGGCACGCAGCCTGGGCGGTGACCAGCATAATTTGGATATGCTCGCCCAGGTGGCGGATGAAACCATCCGCACCATGAACGAAGTTATCGATATTGAGCGCGAAGCTGCGGCCCAGGATGTAATACGCGAGCAAAAGCTTGCCGAAATTCGCAACAAGCTCGTTACTGGCATGCAGGGAATTAACGCGCGGACCTTGGAGAAATGAGCGAGTTTGATTTTGACATGCAAGCCGCGTGGCTGCGGCGTTTTTCGACGGATGCCGCGAGCAATCTCGGCGCTTTCGCGCTCCGACTAAAGGAGGCGCTCCCAGATTTTGTCACTGTGCATGAACAAAAAGGGCTATTCTCGAAATCAGGCAAAGTTACCGGCGTCACCATCGAGCTGGGGGAAAGCCGCTACAAGTTGGAGATCGCCGCTGGCCGCCTGGCTGCCAGCGTTGCCATGGTAGTGCGCGGTATCACGCTGAATACCAAAACCCTCAGCGCGCCAGAATGGTTTGCCAAGCTGGCGGAAGAGACCCAAAAAGCCTCGGTGCTAGCTCAAGGATTAAGTGTTTCACTGCAACAATTCATGGCGGGCTGATGAGCATTTTTGACAGGTTTAAGAGCCCGACCCTGGAGCAGAAAGCAGCGGCGGAGGAGTCGGCGCATCGGCAGATGGATATTCTGATGAGCCTGCGTAGCGGACGCATACCCCTTGGCGCTCTGGAACGTTTGCAAGGGGCAGCCGCCGGCACTAAACCGTGGATGGCAACGCTTACTCCGGCGGAGCTTCGTATCGCGCGCTCGCACAGATTAAAACCGATCGCCGCTATCGCCGCTACATGCTGGCTGCATTATGGCTATTCCTGGACACGCGGCCACGCCGAAGGCTGGGGGCAAGCCCTCAATCGTCTGGCGCAAGAGGCAAAAGCCTGTGGCGCCAATGCGGTGCTGGACGTTAAAATGCGTACAATCCGCTTGCCGCTAGGCGAAAGCATGGATTTTACACTTATTGGGACGGCGGTAAAAATTGACGGCCTGCCTCCTTCGCCCGACCCCATAATCGCCACCGTGCCGGCCCTGGAGTTCGTAAAATTGCTGGAGGCCGATGTGGTGCCAACCGGTATTGCCATCGGCGCGCATTATGAATGGATACGAGACTGGAATGGCTATGCGTCCAACCCCAGCGTCTGGTACAATGCCGAAGCACGGCAGCTCTCCGATTTATGGGAGCAGGTGCGCCGGACCGCGCACCAGGAATTGCGCCTGAGTGCGCGTACCCAAGGTAACGGCGTGCTGGCGCATCTCAATTTTTCCCAAATGTTCGAAGTTGAGCGTGAAGTTGACGAACGCAAGATTAAAGAATATCTGGCGCGGCACATTGTTGTCGCCACCACCGTCGATGCGCGCCGTGGCACGCCACTTCCGCATGAGATCAAGATGGTCGTGGATATGCGCGATCCGACACCCCTCACCGGCATGCCCCCACATCATCAGTCCTATAACACCAATGAGGAAAGCGGAGCCATATAATGACCAATGATTTGCCCTTGCATGCGCAAGAACGTCTGAAAGGCCTGCGCTCCTCGGCGCATTCAACAGGTGTTTTCACATCTGACTTTTCAGTTAATGAATTCCTGCTCGTGCGCAAAGCTGGGTTCGAGCCGATTGGCCTGTGCGTTGGCTCCTGCGTCTATCACGTGGGCGTACAGTACGGTTCGTGGAGCAAGAACCAGGAAATGGATGTTCTTTCCAAAGCCATGTACCATGCGCGCGAACTGGCCATGACGCGGATGCGCGCGGAAGCCTCCGCCATGGGCGCTGATGGCATTGTCGGCGTGAAACTCACCATAAAACGCCTGGAATGGGACGAGCATCTGCTGGAGTTCATCGCCATCGGCACCGGCGTTGTCCATGCCGAAGGCCATAAGGGGTTTCGTGCGCATGATGGTGGACCGTTTACCTCTGATCTTTCGGGCCAGGATTTCTGGTCTCTTCTGCATTCCGGCTACCGCCCGGTGGAGATGGTGATGGGATCCTGCGTGTACCATGTCGCGCATCGTGGCGCGCTAGCCGGGCTTGGGAGCGTGGGACGCAATGTCGAGCTGGAGAATTTTACGGCCGCCTTATACGAGGCCAGAGAAATCGCCGTTGAACGCATGCAGTTCGAAGCAGCTTCGGCGAAGGCCGAAGGCGTTGTTGGGGTGGACATCCATGAGGGCAGCCACGGCTGGCAAACGCATGTGATTGAGTTTTTTGCGATCGGCACGGCGGTACTGCCGCTCGATCAGGAAATCGCACCGGAGAAGATTTCTGACCCGATCATGGTTCTTTCAGTTAATGACTGAGCCAAGTCAATTATTTGGTTTTGTAACGAAATTAGGCGGATGATTAACCCCGCATGCTCAAGTGCCGGTTTGTGAGAGCAGATCGCCCCATATCTCAGCCGTGTGCACCACGGTCAGCCATTATCTGTTCGAGATATACCCCGACTCTGTGAGAATCCGGGTAGGTCTTGCGTGAGGATGCGAGATAGATTCTTATCGGCTGCATGAAGCGACAAGGTTTCCTGGATGCTGAATCACGACGCGACCTGATCGAGTTGGCTCAGGACGGCTCGGCAGCACATCGCTTGGCTCGGCGTGCGAACGCGCTTGTTTTACTTGATAAGGGCATGAATTACGCGGCGGTCGCCAAGGTTCTGCTGCTGGACGACGATACGATCCGCACATGGCGTTTGCTGTATGAGGAGGACGGGATCGAGGGGCTGGCGAGCTTTGGCTATGAGGGCAGCGCGTGCCGCCTGAACGACGAGCAGCAGGCTGGGCTGATCACCTGGATCATGCGGACGCTGCCGCGCTCGACGCGCGCGATTGGCGCCTGGATCGCGGCGAAATTTGGCATTGAATACCAGAGCCGCTCCGGCCTGATTTCGCTCCTGCACCGGCTGGGCATGGAGTGTTGATTTCCACTGAGAACTGACCCTCTGGAGCTGAGATTTTCACTGAGAACCTGACTCTGAATGGTAGTGCGTCTAACCTTTGCGTGCGACTTTTCTTATCAGCAGGCGGATGTGGGCGAACAGGACCCATGCTGTTGCACTGGC
>JAKBCH010000026.1 GCA_021808055.1 Pseudomonadota bacterium
GTTCGGGCTTTATCTGGGCTTTGACGAGGTGCAATCCGGCATGGGTCGCACCGGCAAGCTGTTCGCCTATCAATGGTCCGGCGTGGAGCCAGATATCATGAGCCTGGCCAAGGGCATTGGCGGTGGCTTCCCCATGGCAGCACTTTTGGCCAAAGAGCATGTGGCCAGGGCGCTGGTGCCGGGCAGCCATGGCACCACCTTTGGCGGCGGCCCGCTGGCCTGCGCTGCCGGCAATGCGGTGCTGGACGTGATTCTGGCCGATGGTTTTCTGGAGCAAATGAACGGCGTGGCGGGCTACTTACGCGCCGGGCTGGAAAAGCTGGTGGCGCGCCATGGCGGCGTATTCACAGAGCTTCGCGGGGCGGGCCTGCTGCTGGGGCTGAAATGCGCCGTGCCGAATGGCGATGTACAGACAGAAGCCATGAAGCAGGGCTTGTTGACCGTGGCGGCGGGCGAAAACGTGCTGCGGCTGCTGCCGCCGCTGATTATCACCCGCGCCGATTGTGACGAAGCACTGACCATGCTGGACAAAACCGCGCAAGCCCTGACCATGGAGGCCGCGAAATGAGTGCCGTACTATCCTTGCGGGCATCTGGCCCTCGACATTTTCTGGATTTGAAGGATTTCACCGGCGCGGAATTGCGCGCGTTGCTGGATGCCGCCGCCGCCTTCAAGCGCGGCAGCCCCAAAAAACCGCTGGCGGGCAAAAGCCTGGCGATGATTTTCGAAAAACCCTCCACCCGCACCCGCGTTTCTTTTGAAATTGCCGCCAAGGAGCTGGGGGGCAATACCGTGGCGCTCTCCGCGCGGGACATGCAGATTGGCCGGGGCGAGACGATCGCGGATACCGCCAATGTGCTCTCCCGCTTCGTGCAGGGCATTCTGCTGCGCACGGATTCCGCCGCCAAGCTGCATGAGCTGGCGCGCCATGCCTCAGTGCCGGTGATAAACGGGCTGACGGAGCTTTCTCACCCCTGCCAGATCATGGCGGATATCCTCACTTTCGAGGAGCATAAGGGCCCGGTGGCGGGGCAGCGCATCGCCTGGGTGGGCGATGGCAACAACGTCGCCGCTTCGTTCATAGAAGCCGCGGCGCGGTTTAATTTCTCGCTTCGCCTCGCCTGCCCTGCCGGTTACATGCCGCGCGCGGAGGTGCTGGATTGGGCGAAGGAAGAGGGTGCGGATGTGGAAGTGGGCATCGACCCGGACTGGGCGGTGGAAAACGCCGCCTGCGTGGTGACGGATACCTGGCTCTCGATGTCCGACTCCGAGGACCAGGCCGCCGCCCGTGCTTCTGCCTTCGCGCCGTATCAGGTTACCGCGGCACTGATGGCCAAGGCCGCCAAGGGGGCGATCTTCCAGCACTGCCTGCCAGCGCATCGGGGCGAGGAAGTGGCGGGGGAGGTGATCGACGGCCCGGCCTCCGTGGTGTTCGACGAGGCGGAAAACCGGCTGCACGCGCAAAAGGCGATCCTCGCCTGGGCGATGGAGTAGGTTAATCAGCATCGCGCCCCATATCTTTCGGCATCATCGAAAATAAGGAACCGATTTCATGCAATACCGAAATCTGGGCCGGACAGGCCTGAATGTTTCACGCCTGTGCCTTGGCTGCATGAGCTTTGGCGAGGCAACGCGCGGCGCCCATGAATGGACGCTGGATGAAGCCGCAAGCCGCATCATCATTCGCCAGGCGCTGGAAGCAGGCATCAATTTTTTTGACACCGCCAACGCCTATTCCGACGGCACCTCCGAGGAGATCACCGGCCGGGCGCTGCGCGACTTTGCCAACAGAGACGAAATCGTTCTGGCTTCAAAAGCCTTCATGCCCTGGCGCAACGCACCCAATACCGGCGGGCTTTCGCGCAAGGCGCTGTTCGCGGCGGTGGATGACAGCCTGGCGCGGCTGGGCATGGATTATATCGACCTCTACCAGATTCACCGTTGGGACGATGCCACGCCGATAGAGGAAACAATGGAGGCGCTGCACGACATCGTGAAATCCGGCCGGGTGCGGTATATCGGCGCGTCGTCAATGTCCGCCTGGCAATTTTCCAAAGCGCAATACACCGCGCAGATGTATGGCTGGACGAAATTCATCTCCATGCAGAACCAGGTGAATTTGATCTATCGCGAGGAAGAGCGCGAGATGCTGCCGCTCTGCGCGGATATGGGCGTGGGGGTGATCCCGTGGAGTCCGCTCGCCCGCGGCAAGCTCACCCGCGACTGGGCAGAGACCACAGCGCGCTCAGAAACCGATGCGTTTCAGAAAATTCTTTATACCGATACAGCGGCCCAAGACCGCAAGGTGGTGGAGGCGGTCGCCACGGTTGCCGCCGCCAAGGGCATCAGCCGGGCGCATGTTGCCATGGCCTGGCTGCTGCAAAAACCAGAAATCACCGCACCGATTATCGGCGTGACCAAGCCAACGCACCTCACCGATGCGCTGGGCGCGCTGGATGTGAAGCTTTCGCCTGAGGACATCGCGGCAGTTGAGGCACCTTATGTGCCGCACGAAGTGGCGGGCATACAAACCCCCGGCACGGCCAAGCCCCCCAAGCTCAGCCTGCGCCGGGTGTAGATTCAGGCTGCTTTGGCCTCGCGGCGGCGGCGGGTGAGAATGAACTCGGTGTAGCCGTTGGGCTGTTTCACCCCCTCGAACACCAATTCCACCGCCGCCTTGAAGGCCGGGCCGTTATAGCCTGGCGCCATCGGCCTGTAAGCGGGGTCGTTCGCATTCTGCCTGTCCACCACCTGGGCCATGCGTTGCAGCGTTGCCATCACCTGCTCCCGGCTCACAATGCCGTGATGCAGCCAGTTGGCGATATGCTGGGAGGAGATGCGCAACGTCGCGCGGTCTTCCATTAGCCCCACATCGTGAATATCCGGCACTTTCGAGCAGCCAACCCCCTGATCCACCCAGCGCACCACATAGCCCAGCAGACCTTGGCAGTTATTGTCCAGCTCCTGCTGAATCTCCTCGGGGCTCCAATTCACGCCCTCAGCCAGCGGTACGGTGAGAAGATCTGAGAGCCTGGCGGGCGCACGGCTTTTCAGCACATCCTGCCGGGCGAACACATCCACTGTGTGATAATGCAGCGCGTGCAACGTGGCGGCGGTGGGGCTGGGCACCCAGGCCGTATTGGCCCCCGCTTTGAGGTGAACAACTTTCTGTTCCAGCATCGCCGCCATCTGGTCTGGCGCCGTCCACATGCCCTTGCCGATCTGCGCCTTGCCCTGCAACCCGCATTGCAGCCCGAAATCCACATTCCGGTCTTCATAGGATTTGATCCAGGGCTGCGCTTTGATGTCGTTCTTCCGCAGGAAAACCCCGGCTTCCATGGAGGTGTGAATCTCGTCTCCGGTGCGATCCAGAAAGCCAGTGTTGATGAACACAACACGGCTTTTGGCGGCGTGAATGCAGGCTTTAAGGTTCACGCTGGTTCGGCGTTCCTCATCCATAATGCCCATTTTCAAGGTGTTTTCTGGAAGGTTGAGCAATGCCTCCACCGCGCCGAACAAGGCCGTGGCCTGCGCCACCTCTTCAGGCCCATGCAGCTTGGGTTTGACGATATAAACCGACCCCTTGCGGGAATTGCGCCCCGCCGGGAGGTCATGCTTGGCGATCAGCGCGGTGAGTACAGCGTCAATCACTGTTTCCGGTACCTCTGCGCCATCCTGGGTGATGATGTCCGTCATCATATGGTTGCCAACATTTCTGAACAGCAACAAAGAACGGCCCGGCAGACTGAATGTCGAGCCGTCTGGTGCCGTATATTCACGGTCAGGGTTTAATTTACGTTCGAAACTTTTGCCGTTTTTTTCCACCGTGGCGCAAAGCGTGCCCTGCATCAGCCCCAGCCAGTTGCGGTAGATTAAAACCTTGTCCTGCGCATCCACGGCGGTCACGGAATCTTCAGCGTCTATAATGGTCGTAACCGCCGCTTCAAGGATGATGTCGGCGATATGGGCGGTGTCGTTCCTGCCGATGGGATGCCCGGGGTCGATGACGATGTCTGTGTGCAGATTATGGTTCTTCAGCAGCACGGAAGTGGGGTTGGTGGCGGCACCTTTATAGCCTGAAAATTGACTGGGGTTTTTCAACACGGCATCACCAGAGGGCGTCAGCACCACCAGTTTGCCATTCTGCACTGTGTACTCCAACGCATCGGCGTGGCTGGCGTCTTCCAGCGGAAAATTCGCGTCCAGAAAGGCGCGGGCGTGGGCAATCACCAGATCCGCCCGGACAGGGTTGAACACATCGCCGCGCTCCGCACCATCGGTTTCCGGCAGCGCATCCGTGCCATAAAGCGCATCATAAAGGCTGCCCCAGCGGGCATTGGCAGCATTCAGCGCGTAGCGGGCATTGGAAACCGGCACCACCAGCTGCGGGCCGGGGATATGGGCGATCTCGTCATCCACATTGGCGGTATCAATCGCGAATGCCGGCGGTTCTGGCAGAAGATAGCCAATATCACGCTGAAAAGCCTCGTACGCCGCCTGGTCATGCGGCTTGCCCTTTTGGGCTTTGTACCAGTCATCCATCTGCTGTTGCAGCTCATCCCGCCTGGCCAGCAGGGCGGCATTTGTGGCGGTAAACCGCTTTAGAAGCGCCGAGAAGCCTTCCCAGAACGCCGCTTGCTCCAGCCCGGTACCCGGCAGGGCCTCATTGTTAACAAAATCATAGAAAATACTGGCAACAGAAAGACAGCCAACCGGCGCCCTATAATCAGGCATGACAACCCCTTAGTGTCTCATACCCTTTCCCCCTGGTTATCTTTGCTGCAAATGCGAAGAAATGCAAGCCCTTTATTTTAGCCCGGCAAGGCCGGAAAACCAGGTACTTCACCGCCCATATGCACGCGGGTTGGGTGGCCATGTTTGGCCACCAGCTCCTCCCAGGAAATGGTGACGACATGGTATGGCCGTCCGCCAACACCTGGCGTAAGCAGCGCAATCTCACCGCCGCGCGGGGCGGGAGCGAAATTTTCCAGCACCAGCCGCCCCTCGGCGATGGGTACTGCGAAACGTTCGGCAAGGGCGTAATAAACCGCGGCTTCCGGCTCCACGGCAATCACGCGCTGACCCGCGGTGAGCCATTCCTCGATCAAGGCGGGATCTGAGCCACCAACAAGAAAGGCTGGCGCATCTGGCAAAGGTGCCCGTTCAGGCTCTGCTGAGGTGGTAAGCGCCTTTATCCCGGCCTGCAAAGCCTCGGCCATCGACGAAGGTGAAGTGTCTTCCACATCATGGTAATCGTAATTGCGCCACAGCGCCTCGGTCGCAGGAAGTTCAGGCCGCTTTTTCATTCTTTCGATGAAATGCTCCATGCTCCGGCACTGGTAATGCATCACCTTGGCAACGGACCAATCCGGCGTGCCCTCAATAATGCCTTGCGTCTTGGACCATTCCAGTCGCTGGCCGTTGGCCAAAAACACGCGTTCCAGCGCGACATCAAAACAATGCACATTCACCCAGCCCGGCCCAACTTTTTCAGGCCGTACAAAGCTTTTTACGTGGCGGTTGACCCATGTTTGGGCTGAACTGTGCCAATGATAAGCCAGCGGCGCGGGCAGTTCCGGCTTCAAGATATGCCCCGAACTTCCATAATTGCACCAATTTACACCCACCTCATCCGCATCTGGAAACGAGGCCAGGAAGTCTCTGACCGTTGCGTGCTTGGAGAGTTGCAAAAACTCGTCGGCATCGAAAAAGCCAAGCCATTCAAACACGCCGGCATAGTCTGCCAAAGCATGTAGGTAAGATTTAGTCTGGCGAAATTCGTAATGCACATCCTGCGGGCCGATCGTGCGGTGCAGCCTTATGTCCCAGAATTGTGCAGCCTGTTGCAGCTTTTCCCAGGTGCCATCGGTAGAGCCATCGTCATATACGATGGCCGCATCAAATCCCAAAAGCCGATACCAGGCCAGCCAGGCCAGAATGTCGGTTGCCTCATTTTTTACAACCAGCACCACCGCCGCAAAACCGGATTGTGGCGGAGCCCCACGCTGACCCGTAAACGCAGGCACAGGCGGGTCGGGCACCGGGGTTACACCAAGCCGCGCGGAGGCACCGATGATCTCATCCCATACATTGGCCAGCGCCAGGTCTTCCACAGCATTAATGTTTGCGGTGAAGCCCAGGCGCAGTTCCTCATTCGCCGCCACCCGCCCCCAATGGTCCTGGCCATGACACTCTTTCCCCAGGCCGCGCGCCACGCGGTCTGTAAACGCGGATTCTGTGCGGAAGGCGTAATGGTGAATAAAGGCGTTGGCCTCGAAAATCCGGTTCAGTGGTTTGCGGTCATGCGCCCACTCATCGGCGAGCCTGTTGAAATGGGTATCGTCATAGTAACCCGACATATCTTCGCCCAGCACATTCATCGGGCGAATATCGGCAGCCACATATTGATGCAGCCGGTGCAGAAAGCTGCAATCCGGCGCGTTTCTGAACAATTCGGGCTGGCCGAGTATCCAGGATCGGAACACCATCTTGGTGAACGGGTGCACGCTGGACTGACGCCGGGTAAGGCCCTTCAGCACGCTTTTGGGCGGGGTTTTATGGCCGTTGGGTCCGCAATAAACCCAATTGAACATCAGGCAGTCGGTCTTATCCTCAAAGCCGCGCATATACTCAGGCAGGGTCTGGCCCGGTGGCAGGCGCAGGAACTCGTCGAGGTCGAGAAAGCTCACCCATTCCGAGTCCCGGCCGTTATGGGCGCAAAAATGCAGCAGCATTTTCCGTTGCATTCCCTGCTCAGGAAAATAGCGGAAGGTTACAAACGGCTCCGGCCCTTGGGTGAAGGGCAGAATGGCCTCGTATAGCTCGGCCGGGTCGTCATCGTTACAGTAAAGGTAAACATGTTCGAACCCGATGGCCCGGTGATAGCTCAGCCATTCGGCGGCGTAAGGGGCCTCCCACCGGGCGCAGGCGGCGATCACGAACCGATATTTCCACGCCATTTTATCCACCCCTTGGTCACCGCGTATGGCCCGCTTTGTTTTGGCCGGAAACCGGGCCTGCCCACAACCCCCTTGCAGGGCCGGGTTTTTTGGGTCATCTACGGTTGCAGGATGCGCGTGGTGCCGCACCCGGCCTTGACCCGCCGGCGGCCCGCGATGTGTCCAGAGACACAAGAAATATCACCTGGCCAGCGTCCAACACTGGCAAGTTCATGGACCCGATGACCGCATTGCCTTTTGAAATCACGCAGTCTTTCAAGGCCAAAGCCCGGTTCGGTGCCGCTTCCCCTTTCCTTTATCCTTTTCACGCGCCCGTGATGCGGGGACGCCCAGAAGGGGCCACCCTGCCCGGCGCGCGCCGGAGTAATATTGTTAATGTCGAAAAAAATGCTGATCGATGCCAGCCATGCGGAAGAAACCCGCGTGGTGGTGCTGGATGGTAACCGCCTTGAAGATTTTGACGTCGAGACCGTCAGCCGCAAGCAGATTAAAGGCAATATCTACCTAGCCAAGGTTATTCGGGTAGAACCCAGCCTGCAGGCCGCCTTTGTTGAATATGGCGGCAACCGCCATGGCTTTTTGGCCTTTGGCGAAATCCATCCGGATTATTACCAGATCCCAGTCGCAGACCGGCAGAAGCTGCTGGACATGCAGGCCGAGGCTGCTGCCGAAGCGGAAGCGGATGCAGAGCCCCACAGCGCCGATGCCGAGGAGCAGCAGGCGGAGGAGACAGAGGCCAACGGCCCAGCCCAGCCGCTTGAGATCAAACCGATCGAGATCATCGCAGCCCCCCCGCCAGAGGGCGAAGCCGAGGAACCCGCACTAACCGCCGAAACCGGAGAAAGTGCCGAAGATAACGGCGTGCAAACCGTGCAGAGCGACGACACGGTTGAAACGCTTGAACCGGACATCCAGGAAGAAAGCCCTGCACCGGAGCAGATCGGCGGCGATGGCGACGATGCCGCCGAAGCCCGCGAGCGGCGCCTGCGCCAGCGTTTTCTGCGCAACTATAAAATTCAGGACGTGATTCACCGCCGCCAGATCATGCTGGTGCAGGTGGTAAAGGAAGAACGCGGCAATAAGGGTGCGGCCCTCACCACTTACCTCTCCCTGGCAGGACGGTTTTCGGTGCTGATGCCAAATTCGCCCACCGGCGGTGGGGTTTCCCGCAAGATCACCTCACAGAACGATCGCCGCCGCCTGAAAGAAGCGATGGCGGAGCTGGATATTCCCCAGGGCATGGGGCTGATCGTGCGCACGGCCGGGGCCAACCGGCCGAAGCCCGAGATTAAGCGCGACTGTGAGTATCTGCTGCGGCTGTGGGACGATATCCGCGATAAAACCCTCGAATCATCCGCCCCGGCGCTGATCTATGAGGAGGCGAGCCTCATCAAGCGCGCCATCCGCGATGTTTACACCAAGGATGTCGAAGATATTCTGGTGGATGGGGTGGAAGGCCACAAGGCGGCGCGGGACTTCATGCGGATGCTGATGCCCGCCAACGCCAACCGCGTGCAGCTCTGGACCGACGGGCAGCCGCTTTTCGCCAAATATCAGGTGGAAACCCAGCTGGACGCAATGCTGAACCCGGTGGTGCAGCTGCGCTCGGGTGGCTATATCGTCATCAACCAGACGGAAGCTTTGGTTGCCATCGACGTGAACTCCGGCCGCTCCACCCGCGAGCGCAGCATCGAGGACACAGCGCTGCGGACAAATTTGGAAGCTGCGGAAGAAGCTGCAAAGCAGTTGCGGATGCGCGACCTTGCCGGACTGATCGTGATCGATTTCATCGACATGGAAAGCCGCAGGAACAACGCCTCGGTGGAACGCAAGCTGAAGGATGCGCTGAAACACGACCGGGCGCGTATTCAGGTGGGCTCCATCAGCCATTTCGGGCTCATGGAAATGTCACGCCAGCGGCTGCGCCCCTCTCTGGCCGAAGCCTCGCTGATCACCTGCCCGCATTGCGCCGGCATGGGCCATGTGCGCAGCCCGGAAAGTGCAGCGCTGCATATTCTGCGCGCCATTGAGGATGAAGGAGCGAAGTTCCGCGCGGCGGAAATCGCGGTTTCGCTGCCTCCAGAGATCGCCTTCTACTTGTTCAACCACAAGCGTGAGCGGCTTGCGCAAATCGAGATGCGCTACGCCATGCGGGTGATTTTTAACCCCGATGCCAGCCTGACCGGCAGCAATTTCCGGGTGGAACGGTTGAAGGCGCAAACAGCGCCAGCCCCAGCACCCGCACCTGTTAAGCCCGAACGCCATCTGGAAGCCGCGCCGGTAGAGGCGGAGGTGCTGGAAGAGGCTGAGGATACCGAAACCGCCGCCGGTGAAACCACGCAGGAGCGGGGCGAGCGCAAACGCCGCCGCCGCCGCCGGGGCCGCCGCCGCAACGAGAATGGTCCGGTGAACGAAGACGCAGCGCCGGAAACGGAGGTTGAACCCGCCGACGAGCAGCCTTCCGAGCTTGATCTGGCCCTGGAAGCTGCTTTGGGGGAGACCACCGCACCTGAAGACGCGGCACCCGAACCCGTTGCTACCGCCGCAGAAGAACCTGCCGCGCCGAAACGCCGCCGCGCGCCGCGCAAGCGCAAGGAAGCTGAGCCAGAAGCTGCGGCAGCCGCCGAGGAAACAGCCGCTGCCGATGCAGAGGCTGTTCCTGCCAAACCCACCCCCCGCAAGCGCAAACCTGCCGCGAAGCGCACAAAAAACACTGAGCCGACAGACGAGACGCCTGCCCCGGCGGTGGAAACGCCGGTGTTGGCGCACGCCGCTTCAGCCCTTGAACCGGCCGCCTTGCCCGAGCAAGCCGCGGAACCGGCGGTAAAGCCGATTCTGGTCGGCACCGCCGATACCCCGGCGGCGAAAAAATCCGGCTGGTGGCGGCGCTGACCGGCAAAGCCGGGTAATTTACACTTCGTAGCGAAATAGGGGCGGGCCTTTGCCCCTATTTTACTTGAAAAACTGCGAGATCCGACGAATTATGTAAGGTGTGCCTGACCCAGGCATCGTTCTAGGAGCAATATACCTCATGGCCTTCAACCCGAACCAATCCTATCGCACTGTGCAGGCTGGCTACGCCGCCTATGGCAGTGCCGCACTGGATGCGGGACTGCGCGCCTATATGCTGCGCGTTTACAACTGGATGGCGTCCGGCCTGGTCCTCACCGGCCTGATCGCGTTCGCCATCTCTCATACCGCGCTGCTGAACCTGTTCTATCAGCCCGTAAACACCGCCTATGGCGTGGCGCTGCATCCCACCATTCTGGCTTACGCCACCATCTTCGCGCCTCTGGTGTTCGTGATGGTGCTGAGCTTTGGCGTGAACAGACTCTCAACCACCGCCGCGCAGGCGCTGTTTTGGGTGTTCTGCGCCACGATGGGCGCGTCCCTCACCAATATCTTCATGGTCTATACCGAAACCTCGATTGCGGAAGTGTTCTTCATCACCGCCTCGATGTTCGCGGCCACAAGCCTTTATGGCTACGTAACCGGC
Organism: Pseudomonadota bacterium; assembly: GCA_021808055.1. Next base: position 10,456 of record JAKBCH010000026.1, read on the forward strand.
CGCGACCTGACGAGCTGGGGCAGCTTCTTCTTCATGGGGCTGATCGGAATCATCGTCGCCATGGTGGTGAACATCTTCCTGCATTCCTCGGCGGTGGCCTTCGCCATTTCCATCCTGGGCGTGTTCATCTTCCTGGGCCTTACCGCGTATGACACCCAGCGGATCAAGACCAGCTATCTGCAGTTCGGCTCTGCCTATGGCGCGGACATGGCCGGCAAGCGCTCGGTTTACGATGCCCTGCAGCTTTACCTGAACTTCATCAACCTGTTCATGTTCATGCTGCAGCTTTTCGGCCAGCGCACCCAGCGCTAGGCCGGTGGCCTCTCTCGTCATAAGCCTGGCCGGTCCAGACCGGCCGGGCCTTGTAAATAGCCTTTCTGAGCGGATCACCGCTGAAGGCGGAAGCTGGATGGAAAGTCGGCTGGCGCATCTGGCCGACACTTTCGCGGGGATCATCCTCGTCCGTGTGCCCGATGAAAAAGCCAAAGCCCTTGCCGCCAGCCTGTTGGCCTTGCAGGAGAGCGGGCTGGCGGTGAGCGTTATCACCGGCACTGAAGCCGCCCCACTACCCGAGCAAGTCACGTTGGAACTGCTGGGCAATGACCGCCCCGGCATCGTGCGCGAGGTCACTCAAACCCTGCATGCGCTGGGCGTGAATATCGAGGAATTCTCCTCCCATATCGAAAACGCCGCCTTCACGGGCGAAGACATGTTCCGCGCTGTGGCACGGCTTGGCCTGCCAGCGGGGCTTTCGGCACAGGATGTCCGCACCGCGCTGGAAAAGCTCACGGCGGAATTTATGGTCGATATCAAGGCGCCCGAGGCGGGCTGACCCTGGCTGCCGCCAAAAAATCACGCGAATTTTCTTGACACGGCGCGCCCCTGCATAGCGGAATGGCGCTATGCTCAGGAGGATTCTCAAGCTTTGTGCTTGACCTGCAAGCCTACCCCGCGTTTCTGCCACCGGACGAACCGGATGGATTTTTAGCGCATGAGCACGACGCACCGCCCCCCCCGCAAGCTTCATGTTGTCACCCATGGGTGCCAGATGAATGTGTATGACAGCGCGCGGATGACCGACCTCTTACGCCCGCTGGGCTATGAGACGGTAGCGGCACCGGAAGGGGCGGATATGGTCATCATTAACACCTGCCATATCCGGGAACGGGCGGAGGAGAAGGTATTCTCCCAGCTTGGCCGGTTGCGGGTGATGAAGGAAGCGCAAGGCGGCAATATGATGATCGCCGTGACCGGCTGCGTGGCCCAGGCCGAGGGCGAGGTGCTGGCCAAGCGCGCCCCGTATGTCGATCTCGTGGTCGGCCCGCAAGCCTATCACCGCTTGCCGGAGCTGATCGCCCAGGCGCACCGCAAAACCGGTGCTGTGATCGACACGGACTTTCCCGCTGAACAGAAGTTCGACCATCTGCCGGATGACGCCGCACCGCAGGGCGTGGTCTCTTACCTTTCAATCCAGGAAGGCTGCGACAAATTCTGCTCCTTCTGTGTGGTGCCTTACACACGCGGGGCGGAAGCCTCACGGCCCGTCGCCAGCGTGCTGGCGGAAGCCAGGCGCATGGTGGCGATAGGTGCGCGGGAGATTGCGCTGCTGGGGCAGAATGTGAACGCTTATCACGGCGAAGGGCCGGATGGTGCCACCTGGAGCCTTACGCGGCTGATGCAGAAGATGGCGGAGATAGAGGGGTTGAAACGCATCCGCTACACCACCTCCCACCCCAACGATATGTCGGACGAGCTTATCCTGGCGCACCGGAACAACAGCAAGCTGACGCCGTTTTTGCATCTGCCAGTGCAATCAGGGTCCGATAAAATTCTGCGCGCCATGAACCGCAAACACGCTGCCGATGATTTCCGCCGTATCGTGGAAAAACTGCGGAACGTGCGGCCGGATATCGCGTTCTCGTCGGATTTCATCGTTGGCCACCCTGGCGAAACGGATGCGGATTTCGCCGAGACCATGGCGCTGATCCGCGAAACCGGCTTCGCGCTGGCTTATTCCTTCACCTATTCGCCGCGCCCCGGCACGCCCGCAGCCGGGTTGCCGCAAGTGGAACAAGCGGTGAAAGATTCCCGTTTGCAGGAGCTGCAAGCCCTGCTGCGCGTGCAACAGGATGCGTTCAACCTCAACACCGTGGGGCTGGAAACCCCGGTGCTGTTCACGGGTTCGGGGCGCTATCCCGGACAAATCGCCGGGCGTTCGCTTTGGCTGCAACCCGTAGTGGTGCAGCATGATTCAGACCTCACGGGGCAGATCCGCATGGTGAAAATCACCAGCGCCAACCCCAATTCATTGTTGGGCACTCTTTTGGATAAGGAGTTAATCGCCGCTTGAGCCAGATCATCGCCACCCCGCCCCGCACCCCTGCCGCGCTTGCGCGCTCCCTCACCATGACCTTCAACGACAACACGCTGCTGTCGATGTTGCTTGGAGATCATGACCGGCATCTGGCCCGGATAGAACAGAAACTGGGCGTACGCCTGGCCTGCAGGGGTAACAGGATCGCAATTTCAGGCACGGCTGAGCAGGTGGTGGCGGCGGAGGCCGCGCTGGCGGCACTTTATGAACAATTGAAACGCGGGGATATAATCGACGGCCCGAAAGTGGACGCGGCCCTGCGCATGACTGATCCCGCGCAGGAACCGCGCCTGCCGCTTTCAGACCTTCCCGCCATCCGCACCCGCAAAGGTGCCATCGGCCCGCGCAGCCAGGGCCAGGCGGCTTATATCGACACGCTGGCCCGGCATGAGATGGTATTTGGGCTTGGCCCCGCCGGTACTGGCAAAACCTACCTCGCCGTGGCCCAGGCTGTGGCCATGCTCACCTCCGGCCGGGTGGACCGGATCGTGCTCTCCCGCCCCGCCGTGGAAGCTGGCGAGCGGCTGGGCTTCCTGCCCGGCGACATGAAGGAGAAGGTGGACCCTTATCTGCGCCCGCTTTACGACGCGCTGAACGATCTGCTGCCCGGCGACCAGCTGACCAAGCGCATGGCCACCGGCGAGATCGAAATCGCCCCGCTGGCCTTCATGCGCGGCCGCACGCTGGCCCATGCCTTCGTGATTCTGGACGAGGCACAAAACACCACCGCCGTGCAGATGAAAATGTTCTTAACCCGCATGGGCGAGGGCACGCGCATGGTGATAACCGGCGATCTTTCGCAGATCGACCTGCCGCCCAACACGCGCTCTGGACTGGCAGATGCTCTGGATACGCTGGAAGGCGTGCAAGGCATCGGCGTGACGCGCTTTACCAATGCCGATGTGGTGCGCCACCCGCTGGTGGCGCGGATCGTCGAGGCCTACGACCAGCGATATAATGCGGTGAAGGAACACGTCCGGGAACGGCAAGGTTAATCGCTCTGCGGTTGACCAACCCCCATGGGTTTGCAACAGACCAAATCATAATGGACGACTCTGGAAGTATCGGCCCCCTCGGGGGCATCGAAATCATCATCACGGACCGGCGCTGGCGCGCCTATGTGCCTGATGCTCTTCGCCGCGTCAGCCGCGCTTTGCTGGCCACTGGCTGTGCCGCCAGCGTGGCACTTACCGATGACCGCACGGTGAAAAAGCTGAATTTTCGTGACCGTGGCAAAAACAAGCCGACCAACGTACTCACCTACGAGCAACCGCCTGAGATTTTACTGGCCTTCGGTGTGGTGGCCAAAGAGGCAAAGCGCGAGCGCAAACGCATCGCCGACCATCTTTCGCATCTGATCGTGCATGGGGCACTGCATTTGCAGGGCTATGACCACCACCACCCCGGCGAAGCAAGGGAGATGGAGGCGGAGGAAACACGCATTCTCGCCCGGTTGCGTGTGCCCAACCCCTGGAAAAACAGATGAGCGGCGCGCTCTCCCGCCTGCTGGGCAAATTGCGCGCGCAGGAGCAATCCGCCCGCGCCTCCATCGCGGAGCTGGTGCAGAAGCAAGATAACGGTACGGAAACCAACGAGACGGAGGGCGAATCGCTCGACCTCAACGCCCAGGAGCGCGCGCTCATCGGCAATGTGCTGCGCCTGCGGGACATCACCGCCGACGACGTGATGGTGCCGCGCCCGGATATTGTGGCGATGAAGGCGGGCGTGACGCTGGAGGAGGCGCTGGCCTTAATCCGCAAGGAAGGCCATTCCCGGATGCCGGTTTACCGCGAGCATCTCGATGACGTAGCGGGCATGGTGCATATTAAAGACGTGTTCGGCTTCACTGGCGCGCCGGCCGAATTTTCAATCGACAAGATTCTGCGCAAACCGTTGCTGGTGGCCCCGCAGATCGCGGTTCTCGATCTTTTGTTGCAGATGCGCCAGATGCACACGCATCTGGCCCTGGTGGTGGATGAATATGGCGGCATCGACGGACTGGTGACCATTGAAGACCTGGTGGAAACCATCGTCGGCGATATTTCAGACGAGCATGACGAGGTAGAAGGCCCGATGCTGACCGAACGTCCCGATGGTGCCTACGACATCAACGCCCGGCTGCCCGTGGAAGCGTTTGAGGAAAAATTTGGCCCTATCCTGTCAGCCGATGAGCGGGAGGCAGATATCGAAACGGTTGGCGGGCTGGTGTTTAACCTGGCCGAGCGCGTTCCCGCACGGGGAGAGCTTATTTCTCACCCATCCGGCGTGGAATTTCTGGTGCTGGATGCGGATGCACGGCGCATCCGCAAGCTCCGCGCCCGCCGGGTGAAGCCCGAGGACGCGCCAGCCGAGGAAACCTGAGGCGAAACCTCAGGCCGAGGGAGCGATATAAATCGCGCGGAAATCGTTGACGTTCGTATGCGTCGGCCCGGTGATAATAGACTGGCCGAGGGCTTCGAAAAAGCTGTGCGCATCGTGGCGGGTGAGGAAGGCGCGGGGGTCCATCCCCTGCTTCTCGGCGCGGGCGCTAGTGCCAGGGGTCCAGATGGCGCCGGCGATCTCCTCGATGCCGTCAATGCCGTCCGTATCCGCGGCCAGGGCGTAAATGCCGGGCTGGTCCTGCGCGGCGACGCCAAACGCCAGCAGGAATTCGACATTGCGCCCACCCCTGCCCGCCTCTTCATGGGCGCGTAATGTCACCGTTGTTTCACCGCCCGAAAGCAGCACGCAAGGGGCGGCGAAGGGCTGGCCGCGTTCCGCGACCTGCCGCGCGATGGCCGCCAGCACAGCGCCAGCATCCTTGGCCTCGCCTTCAAGACGATCACTGAGAATATAAGCCGGGATGCCCTGCGCGGTGATCATTTGCGCCGCAGCATCCAGAGAAGCCTGGGGCGTGACGGTCATATGCGTCTCTGCCCCGGCGAGCCGCGCATCGCCCGGCTTTATGCTTTCGCTCTCGGGTGAGGCCAGCACGGCCGCGATCGAGGGCGGCACATCAATACGGTAATGCGCAAGAATTGCCGCCGCTTCAGCGCTGGTTGAGGCATCGGCGACCACGGGGCCAGAGGCGATGGCCGCCGGGTCATCACCCGGCACGTCGGACATCAACAGCCCGACAACCTTTGCCGGGTGCGCGGCGGCGGCCAGGCGGCCGCCCTGGGTTTGGGAAAGATGCCGCCTGACGCAATTGAACTCGCTGATGGCGGCACCTGAGGCCAGCAGCGCACGGTAGAGCGCCTGGATTTCCTCCAGCGCGATGCCGGGCAACGGCAAGGTCAGCAGCGCGGAGCCGCCGCCTGAAACCAGCGTCAGCAGCAAATCATCCGGCCCCAGGCCCTGGGCAATTTCCAGGCAACGCTGGGCGGCCTTCATGCCAGCTTCATCCGGCACTGGGTGCGATGCCTCGACAACCTCGATCCATTGCGTGGGCAAAGCGTGGCCGTAACGCGTAACCACCATGCCCTCCAGCGGGGCACCGTAATGCTCCTCTACCGCGCGCGCCATGGAGGCAGCACCCTTGCCGGCACCCAGCACGACGAGCCGCCCGCGCGGACGCTCCGGCAGAAAGGGCTTCAGGCAGCGCATGGGGTCGGCAGCGGCCACAGCGGCATCAAAAGCGGCGCGAAGAAGAGAGGCAGGATCGGTCATTCTACAAGGTTCCGTGGTTCGTCAGCCAGAAAGGCGTCTATATTTCCAATGAGCTGATCCGCCAAGGTCTGGACCGCTTCTTCGCTCGCCCAGGCAACATGCGGAGTGAGAATAAAATTCGGCAAATCCAACAGCGCCATGAGCGGGTGGCCCGGCGGGGGCGGTTCCGCGCTGGCAACATCAAACCCCGCCCCGGCAATCTGCCCGCTGCGCAACGCCTCACCCAGCGCCACTTCATCCACCAACCCGCCCCGACCGGTGTTGATAAGCAGGGGCCGCCGCGCCATGCGCGCAAATTCCGCCGCGCCGATGAGGTGGCGCGTGGCCGGGGTGAGCGGACAATGCAGGGTGATGACATCCGAACAGCCCAGCATCTCGTCGAAACTCACATAACCATCGCGCGTCTCGGCCTCACCCTTGCGCCCGGCGAAAACGACCTCCATGCCGAAAGCCCGGCCCAGCTTCGCCACCGCCGCACCAATCGCCCCGCCGCCAACCACACCCAAAGTGGACCCCGCGAGGTCGCGGATTGGGTAGTCGAAATAACAGAACTGCCCGCTTTCCTGCCAACGCCCTTGCGCGACTGAGGCATGATATGCCAGCAAATTGCGGCGCAGCGCCAGAATGAGGGCAAATGTATGCTCCGGCACCGTGTTCACGGCATAGCCCCGGATGTTGCACACCGCCACATGCCCCGCCCGGCACGCGGCGAGGTCCACAATGTCTGTTCCCGTTGCGGCAATGGCGATGAGACGCAAATTCGGCGCGGCGGCAATGGCTTCTGCATTTATGGGCGTTTTGTTGGTGATGACGATGTCGGCATCCGCGATTCGCGCTGCAACGAGAGAGGCGGGCGTGGCCTCGAAGCTGAGGAATTCATGAGTGGCGGCCAGCGGGCGCAGCGCAACCGAAGGACCCAGCGTGGCGCGGTCCAGAAACACCACGCGCAGCGGTGCCGGTTTGCTGGGATTCTGCATGTTGATCTCCCGCCTCCGGCCTGAATGGCTTGATTATAGCGGGAATTTTTTATGGCGCAAAACAGCCCGGACCAGTTCATGATCCGGGCTGTTATTCAGCTCCAGGCTACGGTTTTCAGGTCGTTTAGCTGTTGACGGCCCGGCGGTTGCGTATCACCTGGCACAGCTTCGCATCCAGCGCATAACGACCAGCGCCGTTGGCATAGAGCAGCAGAAACCCACCCATGATGCTGACATTCTTGTAGAAATTGATCTCGTTTTCGTATTGAGCCGCCCCGCTCATCCTCCAGTAATGATGGGCCAGAAACCCGGTAGCGAGGGTGTAGAACGCCATCAGCACGGCAAGCAGGCGGGTGCCAATGCCAAGCAATAGGGCAAGCGAGACAAAAACCTCCATGACAATCGCAACAAGCGCAGATAGTTCCGGCGCCGGAACGCCTGTCTGCCCCATATAGGCAACGGTTCCTGAATAATCGAGCAATTTGCTCCACCCGAACTTCAGAAACAAAACAGTCAACAAGATACGGGCAACAAGGATAACCTCATCGGTAAAATAACCCTGACGCGTGGTGGACATCGATTTATCTCCTGCTTCCAGCCGCATTTATGCGGAAAGCTTGGCGGAAATTTCGGCCACGTGCCGGCCAAGGAAGCGCGCCCCGTCCAGCTCGTTTTCGCTGGGCTGGCGCGAGCCATCACCGGCGGCGATGGTGGTGGCACCGTAAGGCGCGCCGCCCGTCACCTCGTCCAGCTTCAACTGGCCCTGGAAGGAATAAGGCAGCCCGACAATCACCATGCCGAGATGCAAGAGATTGGTGTGGATGTTGAGCAACGTGGTTTCCTGCCCGCCATGCTGGCTGGCGGTTGAAACAAACGCCGCACCCACCTTGCCGTTAAGCGCGCCGCGCATCCACAGGCCACCGGTCTGGTCCAGAAAATTGGCCATCTGCGAGGTCATCCGGCCATAACGCGTGCCATTGCCGATGATGATGGCATCGTAATCAGCGAGCTCCTGCGGCTGCGCGACCGGCGCTTTCTGGTCCAGCTTGAAATGGCTTTTCTGGGCAATTTCTTCCGGCACCAGCTCTGGCACACGCTTGATATCAACCTGGGCGCCGGTGGTGCGGGCACCTTCGGCCACCGCCTCCGCCATGGTTTCGATATGACCATAGCTGGAATAATACAGCACAAGAATCTTCGGCATATTGTGGTTCCTTTCTGGATCAAGCCGAAGATCTCGGCTCGTCACCTCTTAAAATCGGACTTGCATAAAGAAAAAGAAAGAGAAACTATAGAAAACTACAGTTTCTGGAACTTGCATGTCATCCTTGCCCGACCTTGAAGCCTGGGGTATTTTTGCCAAGGTTGCTGAAGCTGGCTCTTTCGCCCGAGCCGCTTCAGACCTCAAATTGTCCAAACCCACCGTCTCAAAGGCCATCGCCCGGCTTGAGGAGCGCGTCGGCACTGCTTTGTTCAACCGGACATCGCGCCGCCTCTCGCTCACTGAAACCGGCAGACAGGCCGCAATTGGCGCGGCGCGGCTTCTGGCCGAGGGCGAAGCCGTGGAGGCCGAGGCCACACTACAGGCCGTCATTCCCAGCGGCGTGGTGCGCATGTCCGCGCCGATGTCGTTTGGTGTGGCCAACCTTGCCCCATTGCTGCCGGAGCTGTTTGCCGTTTACCCCAAAATTTCCATCGATCTGCATCTCTCTGACGAAATTGTGGATTTAATCGGCGGCGGCTTCGACCTGGCCTTGCGAATTGCCGCCTTGCCCGATTCAAGCCTGCGCGCCCGCCCTATCTGTCGCGTCAGGCGCGTGCTGGTCGGCGCGCCCACCTATTTTACCAACCGTGAAAAGCCACAAAGCCCGCGTGACCTCACCCAACACAATTGCCTGAGCTATACCAACGTGCCCAACCCGGACCGCTGGCGCTTTCTGCGCGCATCCGGCGAGGAAGAGGTGGCGATTATCTCTCAAGGCCCCTTGCGGGCGAATAACGCCGATGCCATGCGCCCCATGCTGCTGGCGGGCCTCGGTCTCGCGATACAACCGGAATTCATGGTCAGCGAGGACCTCAAGGCCGGATTGCTGGAAGTTTTGATGCCTGAATGGGCCATGCCGCCCATTTCTCTGAGCCTGGTCACCCCACCTGGTCGGCATCGCCCGGCCCGGGTTGCCGCGGTGATCGAGTTTTTGGCGAAGCGCCTTTCTGGCGCGCCCTGGGCGCTTGCAGAAGCAATCTAATCTAATGCCTGGCGAGGTGCGCAGCACCTGCCAGCAGGCAGAGCGGCAAAACCACCCCTGCCACCAGCGATGCCGGAGAATGGAGCACCGCAAGCGCCACCAACACCGAGGCCGCGGTAACGGCAAGTGTACGCTTGTCACCGAATAATGTTTTGATAAAACCCTGCATATTACACCATCTTTGGAGCATTTAGCCGATATTTGTTAAGGCTGATGAGCGCCAGCCCGCCCAGCAGATAAAAACCAAACAAAGCCAGCAGCGTGGCATCGCCCAGCGGCCAATTATAGCCAAGCGATTCCAGAATCCAGAAGCTGCCGAAGCTGAGCACCGCGGCGCTCACCGTAAACTTGATGGCATTTTCTGGCACACGCGCGAGCGGCTTGCGCAGCATCATGCCCGCAACCGCCACGGCAAGCAGAGCCAGCAGCGCCGCACTGGCGGCGGCGATTGTGTGATGCGTCTGCACGCCCAGCGCCACGACAATTAACCAGACCTCCAACCCTTCCAGCAACATGCCGTTAAAGGCAATGAACCAGGCTGCGCGGGCATCATGAATATCCGCGCGTGCCTGCAAGGCGGCGAATTCGGCATCTTCATCGTGCAGCTTTTTAAGGCCAGCACCGCGCGCCACCGCCTTGCCCAGCCAGCGCACACCGAACAAGGTGAGGAACACACCAATAACGAACTGCAAAATCGCCAAATCGTGAATCCGAGTCAGCAAAAAACTGCCGATGGCGGTTAAAACGGCCAGAGCCAGCAGCGCCGCACCTGCCGCCTCCAATGCCCGCCTCCAGCCGATGGAAAGTGCCACCGCCAGGATGATCGTATAGGCCTCTACCCATTCGACCGAAGCGGTAAGAAATGTTGCGAATAGAATACCCGTCACGTGTCGTCTGCTCCTGTCTCGTCAAACAAAAAAAGCCCGGCTGGGTCTATGCTGATGCTCTGTGGCCCTAATGCAACGGGAGATTGGCTATAGCCACTCACGGTCAGGTCCGGGCGAGAGAGGCGCCAGCGTATATGAAAGCGCCCTGCCTCGAAATTCAACCCGATGGCCTCGGCGGAAATGCCCGCGCCGTTCTGCGCCGGGCGGATCGCATCGCCGCGCCAGAACAGCCTCGCATTGGGGCTCTTTGGTGGCGGGCCGCAAGGCATAATGCGCTGGCCGCCCAGCTCCAAAACCGCAGCACCATCCTGCACCGCAAACTTCACGCAAACACCCCCGAGCGCGCCGGTGAAGCGGGCGATATAGGAAGAAGATGGCGTCTGCCAAAGCGAGACCGGCACACCTTGCTGACGGATGACGCCATTCTCCAGAACCGCGACCTTATCCGCAAGTTTCCAGCAATCCTCTGGGTCGTGGCTGACCAGCACGGCGGAAATGCCGGTGGCGCGCACGGTTTCTCGTAGTTCCTCGCGCAGCATTTCCCGGCTTTCAAGGTCCAGGCTGGAAAGCGGTTCATCCAACAGCAGCAACCGGGGGCGGCTGGCCAGGGCGCGGGCAATGCCCACGCGCTGTTGCTGCCCGCCGGAGAGCAACGCCGGGCGGCGAGAGGCCATCGCGGCAACACCCAACCGCTGCAGCAGCGCCAAAGCCGCCTGGTTGCGCTTCGCCGTGCCGGACGGCAGCGCCAGCGCCACGTTTTCCAGGCAGCTCAAATGCGGCCATAAGGCGAAATCTTGAAACACCATGCCGAGGCCCCGGCGTTCCGCCGGCACAAATACCCCGGCGGCATCGTCCACCACCGCGCCAGCAATCTTCACGCAGCCTGCATCCGCGCGGTCCAGCCCTGCGATTAACCGCAACATGGTGGTTTTGCCAGAGCCGGATTCACCGGCGAGCACCAGAAACTTCCCGTCCTCCAACGCCAGATTGATGCCGCGCAGCACCGCCCGGCCGCCAAGGCGGCGCGTGGCGTCGGTCATCTCCAAACTCAGGCTCATGCGCTTTCCCTCACCAGCGCGGCGGGCGCGTGGCCAAAGCGCAACGTCAGGTTCAGCACCGCCGCCAGCCCGGCCAGCACAGCCATGGCCAGCAAGGCCAGCCGTGCCGCCTGGTCGTAATTCGCCATCATGTCGGCTGATACAATCGCAACACCGAGCGGCATTTGTCCCGGAACATAAAGCAATTCAGAAACCGGCAGCTCGAACATGACGCCCCCCACCACGAGCAGCCACGCATAAAGCCCAGGGCGGATGAGCAACGCGCCCTCGATATCGATGAGGCGCGTTTGCAGTGGCAGGCCGAATATCCGCGCGGCTTCATCCAGCTTCGCATCAAGCTGCGCCATGGTGCTGCCCAGCAGCCGCACCGCCACCGGCAAAGCCCCCGCCGCATAAGCAATCACCAGCAGCAAAGCCGTGCCATAAAGCGGCAGAAAATTGTTGTTGAAGGCCACAACATAGCCCGCCCCCAGCACCAGGCCAGGCACCGCCATGTTTGCAGCAAGCCCGCCTTGCACCGCCACCGTGAACCAGGCTGAACGCCCGCGTTGCAGTTTGAGCACAAACCACGCTGCCCCCAGCGCCAGCGTGGCGGCCAACACGCCATAGCCCAAAGAGCGGGGTATGGCGGCAAGAGAGTTCGCATCCAGCGCCGTGCCGTGCAACGCCACAACCGACAGCGCCAATAACGGCCCGGCAATGCCAGCGCCCCAAAGCAACGCTACGGCCAGCGCCAATACCACCCGCCCAATGGCACCAGGGGGCACCGGCAGCGCCCGGCGCGCCTTGCCATGCACCAGTGCCGCCTGAAAACGCCGCTGGGTGGCCAATTGCAAAGCGCCCAGCAAGGCCGCGCTGGCGATCAGCCACCAGCACAGCATTGCGGCACCCGCAAAATCTGTCGGCGTGGTGTTCAGCCGTTCGTAGATGGCGTAAGTGAGAATCGGAATTTTGGTCGTCACACCCAGAGTCGCGGGAATGCCGAATTCCTGCATCGTCTCGATGGCGGCGATGGCGAACGCGGCGGCCATGGCGGGCAGCACAAGGCGCAAGGCAAGGCCCAAGCGCCGCCAGGCGGGCAGACGCAGCACCAATGCGGCTTCGCGCAGCGTGGCGCTCGCGCCTGCGAAGGTACCACGCGCAACGAACACGGCGAACGGCAGCGCCTTCAAAACATACAGAAACACCAGCCCCGCCGGGCCCAAAAACAACTGGCCGGGTAGGCTGTTGCGCAGCGCCGGGTTGGTGAACACCACCAACCACCCGGTGGTGAGCACATAACCCGGCGTAAAGAATAATAACCACAGTCCCAGCCCCAGCAGGCGCACAGCCCCTCCTGCCTTGGTTTCTAACGCATGCGCCGCCAACGCCCCCAACGGCGCCACAATCAAACCGGTTAGCAATGCAAAGGCGGCGGAGTTAAGAAATGGCCGCCAGCTTTCAACCGCTGCATGGCCGCCCGCCAACGGCAAAAGCAACAGCCGCGCCAGAGGATAAACAAACAGCAGCGCCAGCAGCAATGCCAGGCCGCGCGTAAGCCTCATGCGCCAGACATCATTTGGGCGAACCAGCTATTGATGCTGCTTTCCAGCCCGCCCCACACAACCGGGTTAAGCGTGATGGTATTGATACCGGCAAGAGCCGGGACGCCGGGCAGTGGCGCGGGTGCGTTCTGCGTGATGGGCCAATATTCGCCATCAGCCTCGCCTTGGGTTTGCCGAAGCCGTTGGATGTCTGGCCGCATCGCGAAGGCCATGAACCGCGCGGCCTCCTTTTGGCGGCGGCTATTCAACCCCGCCGCTTCCACCATCACATTGGGCAAAACATAGGCTGGATTGGGAACGGTAATCCGCATCCCCGGATGATGCGCCGCGTAAAACAACGCCGCTGAGGATTGCACGATGGCCAGGCTGATCGCCTGAGACTGCAACGCCGCCAGGGTGGCGTCGTTCTTGTCAAACATATGCAAGCCGTTGGCCTTCAGGCCCAGGACATATTTCTGCCCTTGCGGCCAACCGCCGGCATTGTCGAGCATCCCCGCCAGCATCGGGTAGGTGGGGCCAGAGATGGATGGATCGTTCATCCCCAGCAGATTTTTATAAACGGACGAAAGCAGATCATTCCAACCGGTTGGGGCAACAGCCAACTTGGCGGGGTCAGAAACAAACACCCCCGCCAAGGTGATCCCGGTGGGGATATACGCGCCATCGGGGCTCAGCAGCCCCTGCCCCAACGGGGTGAGCCCCGCAGGCGCTGGCAGGCCATGCGCCAGCAGATGCGCCTGGTCCAGCGCCGCGGCAGCGGTGGCACCATCGAACCATCCGATATCCCAATCCGGATGATCCCCCTGCGCCACGATGCGCGCCAACAAACTACCCGTAGACAGCCGCACGACGCTGACCTTAATCCCCGTCTCCTTGGTGAAGGCGGCGGCAACCGCGGGGCCGTAATCCAGCCCCGTGTAAAGTACCAGCCCGGTATCCGTTGACGGCCAGAGAAGAAACGCCGCCACAGCCACGACGAAAGCAAAGAAGACACTTGCAATGAGCTTACGCATCTCTGAGTCTTTCTAAAGCGCGGCTAAGCCGAGTTTCAATCGGCATCCATGCTGGGCGCGGCCATCTGGAAGATCACCGCCACGGTCACCGTGTAGGTTCTGCCTGCAAAACCTGGCGGCGGCGGCGGGTAATGCGCGATCCGCGCCGCGCGCAACGCCGCGTCATCCAACAGCGGATAGCCGCTTGATTGCGCAAGAGTAATGTCCGTCACCACGCCATTGCGGTAGATAAAGCTCACCTCCGGCGTGCCGCTTTCCTGCGCCATCTGTGCTGCCTGCGGATAAACCTCGTTCGCCACAGCCTGCACGGCACCGCGCATCGCGACCCTGAACGCATCCACCTGGCCGAGAGAGGGGGCTGGCGGCAATGCGGGCACGGGGGGCGTGGGCGGCACGGGCTGAGCCACCGGCTTGGGCGGCGGTGGTGCGACAGGGCGCGGCGGCACAATATGATGCTCCACATGCTGCACCGGGCGCGGCGGCGGCGGCTTAGGCGTGGGAAGCGGTACCGGTTTTGGCGGCGGCGGCAGAGGCACCGGCTTTGGTGGCACCACCGGCTTGGGCGGCGGCGGTTTCGGAGTGGGCGGCTTTGGTGCCGGGGCCTGAACCGAAATTTTTATGACTGATTTCTGGATCGCCGGCGGCGGCTCTTGCTGCATGAGAGCAGGCAGAACCAAGAAAACAGCCGCCACTTCAAGCAACAGACCGATTCCAAGTGCAGTCAAGAAACGACGATTATCCTGGCCTGGGTCCGCCCAGCCGCCCACAAGAATTGCCATGGCGCGCGGACTACGGGCTGGCTGGCACGGCTTGTGCAGCGATGCCGATATTGGTGACATTCGCTTTACGGGCCGCATCAATCACGGTCATGAAATGCTGGAAAGCCGAGGCTTTGTCAGCAGCGATAGTAACCTCAGTTTTGCCCGGATCACCATCATTTTCAAACATTGTGGTCAATTGATCGGCCGTCATCACATTGCCTTTCACTTTGATCGTGCCGTCCGCCAAAACATTCACGATGAATTTCGGATGCGGCAGATTTTGCGATTGTGAACTGTTTGGCAATTGCATGGTCACACCTGCGTCCGGGATCATCTGCAAGGTGACCATGATGAAGAACACGAGCAAAAACAGCATCACGTCGATCATCGGAATGATCTCAATACGCGCCTTACGGCTTTCAAAATAACGCATATTCATATGATGTTACGCCGTCGCAAATTGAGTTACGCTATGCGTGTTGACAGCGCGGGGAACAGGATAAACCAAATCAGCATCTACACGGTTGACAATCATCATCTTCAGCAAATCAAGATGATGGACAACCAAACGCACCTGGTTTGAAAGCGCGTTAAACCCAACCAAGCCCAGCACGGCGATGAAAATACCAAAAGCCGTGGCAACCAGGGCAACTGCAACACCGCCGGTCACTTCCGTCGGTGCGTGGCCAGGCGTGGCCAGAACATTAAACGCATGGAACATGCCGAGGATAGTGCCGAACAGACCCAACAGCGGCGCCATGGTTACAATCGTATCCAGCAACCATAAACGACGATCCAGCGTGGGAGCGATCAGCATGATCGCTTCATCCAGGTGGCCGGCCAGAGCCTCCTGGCTTGCAACGCCCTGGCAACGCAATGTGGTGCCGATGATCACGGCTTCCGGTAAACCCTTGGAAGCTTTTAGCAGTGTCGCCAACTCTGCCTCGCGCAGCACCGGCATTTCAGAGGCAGCTCGAATCACCGATTTGCCGCGCAGAATGGTGTTGCGCAAAGACCAGAAGCGATCGATCAGTACGGCCAGCGCAACCAGAAGCAGCACTGACAGAACATACACAACGCCGTCTGAATAATTAGCTATATGAACGATGTAGGCGAGAGACATGCTGCTAAACTCCAAATTTCAGCCGCCGTTACACCAAGACGGAGGCTGGCAGTGTGACAAGTGTGTGTCAATGCAAGCCAGGGCGCTCACCCCCTGAAGGATGGCGCCCTGTTTTTTGGTTTAAGCCCTTAGAGTGAAGAGCCGTAGCCGATGGGCACGTTCACCGAACCGAAGGCGGAGAAGCCGGTCAGGCGATAGTAGAGCAGGTCGCCCACGCCATTGGTGCCGTTATCGAAGATGATCTGCTTCTGATTGGTAATATTGTTCAGATTCAGCTTCACCTCAATCGGTTCCTTGGCGGGATTGTTATGATTAAAGGTATAAGCCAGCGTAACGTTCACGACGTTATATGGGTCATACCAGCCGCCGGGGGATTTACCGGCAGCACCACTGCCCTCAGCCGCGCCATTGGCGATGTTAACGCCGGTGTTGCCGGAGTATTGGCCACCCGTCCACTGATCGATTACCGCTGCGTAGAAGCCGTTGGCATTATAGATTGCGCCAAGGTTGGCGGTGCCTTGCGGCGCGTTGGTGATTTTGATGTTGGTCGAGGTTTGGAATGCCTGGTTGTATCCAGCATTTCCAAACAGCGTGACGCCATTGCCGAAGCTGTATGCGGCCTCGCCTTCAATGCCGCGATAGATCACACCGCCAGAGTTGTAGAAGATGGTCTCCTTGGTGTTGTTGACCGTGACCTTCTTGCTGTTGACGAAGTTCTGGAAGTGGATGTTGTAGACATCACCGGAGAGAGCCCAGTGCTGGTCTTGATAGTTAAGGCCGCCTTGGAAGTTGATCGTGCTTTCCGGCTGCACGCTCTCTGAGCCCAGCGCCGTGGTGTAATAGGTGTTCAGGTTCGGTGCCAGGAAGCCCTCGGCCGCCTGTACATAGCCGGACAGATTCGGTGTAAACTCATACCGCGCCTCAAACGAAGGCAACAGCTTCTGCCAGTTATGCGTATAACCTGTTAGAAGCTCCGTCTTCTGGTTCACCGGCGCGTTGATGGCGCGGCGGAAATACGCCCATTTCAGGCCGCCCGTCAGCGTCAACCCATCGATCGGCTTCCAATCCACAGCACCGTAAGGCTGGAAGGTATAAAGCTGGTTATGCTGCAAACGCTCGATGGAACCATTTTGGTTCGTTGGCGTAATTTGACCGCCATTGCTGTCGAAAGGATCATAATTGATGGCGTTGCCATTGGTGATCGAGACGTTCTGCACAAAGCGCGTATTTACCTGATGGTCAAACCAAAAGCCGGTCTTGATATCACCCCAGCCGAACTCTTTCTGCAGGCGTTGAATGGTGCCGACAGAGCGATAATCCATCAAGAAGGTCTGGCCTGGAATGCCGGCAATCGGCGTGCCACCGGGGGTAAGCACAACCTCGTTCGGTACACCCGCACCCGCCGCGTTATTGACTGGGAAGAGCGACGTTCCAGCGCTGGCCTGCGTCACGCCATCACCCAGCGTATCGTTCGGGTCATCGCCGTTCAGGTCATGGTGATAATAGCCGTAGGTGTAGATTTTGCCATCGTACAGGAAGCCATCACCGAGGGCGGATTGCAGATCCGCGTAGCTCATATCGGTGGTGATATGGTCTGAATTATACTTGTAGTAAGCCTGGGAATTCGGGTTGCCGCTGAGGCCGTAGTTCCATCCCAAATTCGCCATCTGCGAGAGCGTGGCACCATAGGGCGGATTTTGATAAAGCTGGTCATAGTCGGACATC
>JAKBCH010000094.1 GCA_021808055.1 Pseudomonadota bacterium
TGGCCAGGCCATCGCGCGTACCCGTACCCCGGCCTATCTCATCGACGATGACGAAGCTTTTCGGACCGGCTTGGTGTAAAATCGCGGCGGTCTCGGTCATTTCCACCATGAAGGTGGAGCGGCCAGAGGCGAGGTCGTCCGCCGCCCCCACGCGCGAGAACAGCCTATCCACCAGCCCGAGTCGCATTTCCTCCGCCGGCACCGGCAGCCCCGCCTGCGCCAGCACCACCAGCAGCGCGTTCTGGCGCAGGAAGGTGGATTTGCCCGCCATGTTGGGGCCGGTGAGCAGCATCAACCGCTGGCTGGGGGAAAGCTCGCACGCGTTGGGAATGAATCCGGTGCCGGGCGGGAGTGCGTCTTCCACCACCGGGTGGCGCCCAGCAGTTATGCGGAAGGCTTCGGTATCTGAAAGCTCCGGGCAGCAATAACGGCCAGAAAGGGAAAGCTGGGCAGCATTTTGCAGCACATCCACCAGCGCCAGTGCCGCCGCGCATTCGGCCAGCTTCTCCGCCACATCCAGCACTTGTTTGACCAGCCAGGAGAATACCAGCCGCTCCCGCGCGCCGGCGCGGGCACCGGCCTCGGTGATCCGGCGGTCCAACTCTGAAAGTTCCGGCTGGGTGAAGCGCGTCCCGTTGGCCATGCCCTGGCGGAGTTGCAGTTCAGGATAGGCCCGCAAAGCCTCCACCGCTCCGGCGGGTGCTTCCAGCACATAGCCAAGCTGGGCGTGATGGCGGATTTTCAAAGCGGCGACGCCGTAGCGCTGGGCAAGTTCGGTCTGAAATTCCGCGATGATGCGGCGGGTATCGTCCCGCAGGGCGCGCTCGGCATCCAGCTCGCCATCGAAGCCAGGGGCGATGGCGTTGCCTTCATCCAGCCGCAGCGGGGCGGGTTCGGCCAGGGCGGCCTGCAAGGTCGTTAGCAAGTGCGGAGCCGGATTAAGGGCGGCGGCTTCCAGCAACGCCACCCCTTCCGGCAGCAAGGGGGCGAGGGCCATACCCGCTTTCAGCCCGGCTTTGATGGCGGCGAGGTCTCGTGGGCTGGCGCGGCCAAGCGCGATTCGGCCCAAAGCCCGGGCCATGTCTGGCGCACCCCGCAAGACAGAGCGAATAGTCTCCGCCTGACCGGAATCCCGCAATGCGAGCCAGGCGGCCTGGCGGGCAAGCAAGGGTTCCAACGTGCAAAGCGGGGCGGTGACCCAGCTGGCCAGCAGCCGTGCCCCGGCGGGGGATACGGTGCGTTTGATGGCACCCAGCAAACTTCCCGCTTCTGCGCCGCCGCGGGCGTTGGCAAGCTCCAGGCTCTGGCGGGTGGCGGCATCCATGGCGAGCTGCCCGGAAAGCCCGGCGCTGGCAGGGCGCGAAAGCCGGGGCTGGCTGCCCATCTGCGTTGCCTCGATATAGGCCAGCACGAAAGCAGCGGCGAGCACCTCGGCGGAGGAAAAATCCCCAAACGCATCCAGGCTGGCGGCGCCGAATTTCTGCGCCAACTCCCGCCGCGCCGACTCGGCATTCAGCGGCAGGGCCAGGGCCATACGTTTGGTTTCCACACGCCTTGCGGCATGGGGGCCAAGGGGAATTTCCTCCGCCGCCAAAATCTCCGCCGGGTCCAGACGCCCGAGAATAGCCGCAAGGCCATCCGCATCCGTCTGCTCGGTCTCGAACTGGCCGGTGGAAATATCCGCCCAGGCCAGCCCGAACCGGCCTTCATGCGCCACGATGGCGGCGCAGAAATTCGCCCGCCCGGCCTCCAGCAATGCCTCCTCGGTTAGCGTGCCGGGGGTGACGAGCCGCACGACGCCGCGTTTGAGCAGCCCCTTGGCGCCGCGTGCCTTGGCCTCGGCCGGGTCTTCCAACTGCTCAACAATGGCCACGCGGAAGCCACGCCGGATGAGCCGGGCAAGGTAGATTTCCGCCTGGGAAACCGGCACGCCGCACATCGGGATAGGCTGGCCCTGGTGCTGGCCGCGGGCGGTGAGGGCGATATCGAGCGCCGCACTGGCGGCCTGGGCATCGGCAAAGAATAGCTCGTAGAAATCGCCCATGCGGAAGAACAGCAGCGCATCTTCATGCCGCGCCTTGATGGCAAACCATTGCGCCATTGCCGGCGATGCACCCGAAGATTCCTTCATGACCGCGCATTAAGCCATTCCTGGCCTTTGAGGCAAAGGGATGAGTTTTAGGACATTGCCAGATCCTGTTCGTTTCAGGCAGAACCGATCGCGCTGTGAGCACTGGAGATGGCCCCAACCCGCCCGGCGCGCTCCTGTGACGCGACAAGCTTGACGAAGTTCTCCGCGCTGAGCGGCTGGTGAAACAAAAATCCCTGCGCCTGATGGCAGCCATAAGAATGCAGGATTTCAGCCTGCTCCCTGGTTTCCACCCCCTCGGCCGTCACCGTCAGGTTCATCCCCTCGGCGAGGCCGATAATGGCAAGCACGATCGAGCTGTCGGCTTTTTCATGCCCAAGATCGCGAATGAAGGAGCTGTCGATCTTGACCTTGCCGAAGGGAAAACGGCGCAGATAGGAAAGCGAGGAATAGCCGGTGCCGAAATCATCCAGCGCGATCCGCACGCCTTGCCCATGTAGTTGCCATAGCGCGTCATGTGTCAACTTGCTGGAGTCCAGCATGGTGCTCTCCACTACCTCCAGCTCCAGCCGCCCAGGTGCGAGGCCGGTGCCGGCGAGAACGCTGGTGACATGCTCCACGATCGTGGGGTTGCGCATGAGCAACGGCGAGAAATTGACCGCGACGCAGAGCTCGCCCGGCCAGGCAACGGCTTGTTCACAAGCTTGGCGCAGGACGAAATCGCTGATTTCCCCGATCATTCCGCCCTCCTCGGCAAGCGGAATGAAATCCGCTGCCGGTACGTTGCCAAGCTCAGGGTGCTGCCAGCGCAAAAGCGCCTCGGCTCCGGTGATGCGGTTATCCCTGAGATCGATAATAGGCTGGAACATCACGCTCAGCTCACCGCGCGGCAGCGCCTTGCGCAATGCCGTCTGCAGCGCCCGGCGCGCCTGCATCGCCTCGTCCATCTCCTGGTCGAACACGCGTACGATGCCCCGCCCGTCGCTCTTGGCGCGGTAGAGGGCGAGGTCCGCGTTATGCATCAGCTGCTCAGGACTTGCGGCATCCTGCGGGGCCATGGTGATGCCGACGGAGACGCCGATCTGCAGCAACTGCCCATCGAACTGAAACGGGCGCATGATGCGCTCGATAACGCGCGCGGCGATGTTCAGCGCCTCGGCCTTTTCCGTCGTGATCACGATGATGGCGAATTCATCGCCGCCCAGCCTCGCCGCGAGGTCGAATTCCCTTACGCAGCCGCGCAGCCGCTCCGCCACGGCCACCAGCACGGCATCGCCAGTGGCGTGGCCCAGCGTGTCGTTGATGATCTTGAAATTATCGAGGTCGAGGCTGAGCAGCGCGAAGCCGGTGGTGGTGGCGCTGTTGCAGCACTGGTGCAGCACTTCCGAGAAGAGCACGCGGTTGGCAAGCCTGGTTAGGCTGTCATGCCGGGCGAGGAAGGAAATATGCTCCTGCTGGCGGCGCTGGCCGGTGATATCCGAGCCGACGCCATGATATCCGCCGAAGCGGCCGTTCTTATCCAGAATCGGCTTGCCAGTAAGCGACCAGTAACGCAGCTCGCCCCCTACCGTTACGGTTACCACGATGTCCCGGAAGGGCGAGCGTTCGCGGATGGCGCGTTGCAGCCGGTCGATTGCGGTGCCGGGGGATGCATCCTTCATTGCCGCCTCACCCAGCATCGCCGCCGGAAAAATGCCGCGGAAGCTCTCCGCCGGGCGCTGCGCCACCTGGGCGAGGCGCCGGCTGACCTTTTGCAGCTCCATCTGGGCGTTGGTCTCCCAAAGCCAGTCGGAGGCCGTTTCCTCGAAATCGCGCAGCAGCAACCGGATAACCTCGGCGTTTTCCTCCAGCCGGATGGCGCCGATGGCGCGCTCGTTCATGCGGCGGTTAAGATAGACAATACAGAATCCCGTGAGGCCGATGAAGGAGAGCAGATTCAGCACCGCAAACAAGTCCGCCTGGTGGGACATGATGACGGCGACAAAAATACCAGCCGAAACAGGCAACCAAAAAGCGAGGGCGCATACCGCAGGAAACACCATGACCGGCGTTGCCAGGCAGCCGGTCATAATTCCATAAAGAAGGTTGGTTTGGCCGGAATTGGCTTCTTTTAAAGTAACGACCAGAAAGCAGCACCAAAAAAGCCCCAGAAGAAACAGAGTCCGCGCCATTTGGGCGATGTACTCTTTTGCGTCCTGCTGGGTGGAGACCGAGAGGCGCAGCCAGCGATAAGCATTAAAAATAATAGTGAAATAGCATGCTGAAACGCCACCGGTCGTGGCTAGCAGGGCAATTTTGTCAGGTAAGAAATAAAAATCTGTGTAAATTAGAACGACCGTGCTCAGGCCGAGCAGGGATATCGCGCTCATCACGTAGCTGAAATCCTTGGCCTGATCGAGAAACAGCCGTTCGCTTAAATCCGGTGGAATATTTGTGCCCATAGCCAAACTTCGTGCGGCCCAACGCAGCCGCACGAACGATAGCCTCGGGCGCAACCAGTGGAGAGCCCGATCAAAAAAAGCTGACGACGACTTGGTCATGTTTGGGGGAACAATAAGCCTTCATGCGCTGAAAAAAACAAAAAACGCTCCCCCAGAAAACTCAACCTTACGTACTGTCTTTTTTGGGAACCCGCCACCTTTAATTGATGGCTTCATTTTGTTTCAAAGCGCCAGATGAAAAGAAATTATTTTTATATTTTGGGCGTTTTTTTGCGAGGCGACCTTGGAGAGGCCGGGCAATAACGCAGTAAGCGAACGCACACGGTGTATAAATAACAATATGATAATATAAAAGCTTAAGACAAAAAGTGAAGAAAACAAGAATGGCGAGAGGATTGCCAAGCGCTCTCACAAACATCGTCTCTTTTTGTAAACAAAACTTTTACCTACATCTTTTAGTAGATTTAGTTAATAATCTTTCTTGTTTTTGGTTGCAAGTCAAGGGAAATTTACCATGAGTTCACTCAAATATCAGACAACCGGCCTTGTCCGCGGGCAGGTTCTCGACCGACCTGAGGGGTTGACCGCGAAACTGGCCTTGGACGAGCAGACAAAGGCGGATGCTTTTTCAATCCGCCATGCAAGCTATCTTTCTGGCGGATATATCGACCCCATACCCGGCGGGCAGTTTTCTGACGCGGACGATTTCCTGCCCAATAGCCGGTGCGTGGTGATCTACAAGCATGGGCGCCCTGCGGCCTCCGTGCGGCTTTGCACGCTGATCGACGATCCTGCGCTGACCGGCTGGAGCGAGATTCCCGCTAAGCGCATCTTCCCCGAGGAGGTGATGGCCCTGGCCGGGGGCGTGCAGACCGGGCGTCCGGCGAAGCTTACCGAGATCAACCGGCTCGTGCGCCATCCCGATTTCACCAATGATTTTATGCTGGTCTTCGTTTTGTACCGCTTCGTCTCTTTCCTGGTGATCGAGGAAGGAGCGGACATGATGTTGAACTGCGTGCGGCGGAACCACACGCCTTTCTATAAACGCATGCATTTTGAATATGTTGCCGGGCCGCGCCGCTATGCCGGGGTGAAGTTCGAGACGAACCTGATGCTTTGCCCCAGCGCGCGTTACGACCAGCTGATGTCGGATATTCCCTTCGTCGCCACCGATGCTTCAACCAAGCAGGCCTACGGCAACTTACTCGCGGGGGAGACCGTGAAGGTTTTCATGGACTGATCCCCCCAGCATTCCACCATCCAAAATATTCAAGGATCTTTCAGATGCATATGCTCACAACCGCCAT
>JAKBCH010000095.1 GCA_021808055.1 Pseudomonadota bacterium
ACTGCTAGATGGTGCCATGGCGCCGCGCCAGGTATTGGCGCGGCGCTTGCCCAGCGGATCACATCGGCGCCCCCGGCCTCGCGGCCGGGGGCGTTTTTCATTCCGACCACTCGTCGATCAAGCCGCCCTGGGCGGCTGCCATAGCGTTGGCGCAGATGAGCAATCTGGCGCAGGTGCGACCGAGCAGACTAGCCTGTGCCAGTTCCAGCGTGATGAGTGGCCCAGCGTGTTGAGATGGTCGAGGCAGACATACGCCATGGCACATGCTATCTACGCCTCATGGACACCCCCCGCCACGTCAAGCTTTTCAAGAACGGTCGGAACCAGGCCGTGCGTATCCCTCGGGCGTTCGAGCTGCCGGGTGAGGACGCCGTCATCCACAAGAAGGGCGGCAACCTCATCATCAAACCGGCGGCGCCCAGGTCGCTGCTGGCCCTGCTGGCCACGCTCCCCGCGCTGGACGAGGGTTTTGCAGCCATAGATGAGCTGTCGTTGGACGGCGTGGCGCTCTGATGCGCTACCCGCTGGGCACCAGCAATCCTCTCTGGAAGCATGGCGAAGTGAGGTGCCGCCTTCCGGCCCGCCAGATTTTTTCACCTCCAGACCCAAAATATGCTATGAAGCTCCCATGAGCCAAGCTGTCCACCCCACCGATCCCGATCTTGAGACCGAGCGCCAACTGCTCGAAGCCGCCGTTGCAGAAGCGCGTACAGATCGCCGCCCCAGCGTACCGCATGATCAGGTGCGGGCCGATATGCTGCGTGAGATCGAGCGCCTGAAACTCAAGACCGCCAAG
Source organism: Pseudomonadota bacterium (assembly GCA_021808055.1). The sequence continues at coordinate 797 of JAKBCH010000095.1, forward strand.
CACTGAGCTGTGAAGGTCGAATGGCGCGCCAACGCGCTCGATGATCGGGATGCGATCATCGAGTATCTTGAGGCGCTGAATCCACACGCTGCCGCGAACCTGCTGCAAGCCCTCGTCCTCGCTGGTGACAGCCTGACGCTGTTTCCCCACAGGGGGCGGCCAGGGCTGGCTGCGGGCACCCGCGAGTTGGTGGCCGTGTGGCCATACCTCATCGTGTACGAGGTCGATGCTGTGGCCGGCATGGTGAGCATCCTGCGCATCTGGCATGGTGCTCAAGACCGTTGACCCCAGGGGCTGGTCTGCCCGTTGCTCCCCTCTCCGTCCCACCACAATCCCCCCGGCGATCAGCGGCGACGGGCGGTGATATGGGGTTAGCGCGGGGTGCGGCCCCGCCGGGTTGCATTCCGCGACGAGGTGATGGAAGGTCATCTGGGGCCATCGCGGGCGGTCAAGGGCGACCTGAAATTCGTTACGAACCTACTACGAATCTGAGGGTCAGGAGTTCGAATCTCTTCGGGCGCGCCAACTAATTCAATTACTTATGTGAAACTCCCTGGTGCGGCAAAATGGGCCGGATACCAGGGGGATACCAATTCCCCAAAAACAGCCCCGTCTCTGCCCTGCGTCTATGCGTGACGGCCAGATTGCCTTTGTGTCGCCACCACGCATGGCAAGGCCGTTTCGCTGTCCTGACTGCGAGGGGTCGCCATCATGTTTCTAAGGGTGTGCCCTATCGACATCTTGGCAGGCTCGAAAAAAGCAGGGCAGAGTGCTTATATGACCGCCAGTTGCGGCGGCGTGAGGAGAAAGCTGTGAATGCGATAAGTGCATCCTTCGGCATCTACAGTGTCCGGGATGCCTCCAATCTTACCGGGGTATCGTCACGCCAGATACGGGGCTGGCTGGAGGGATATGCCCAGCGGAAAGGCAAACCCGAGGCCGGGCCTATCCTGATCCGTCAGCACGAGGAGCGAGAGGGCGAACTTGCCCTCGGCTTCCTGGACCTTCTTGAAGTGGCTTTTTTGGGCCGGATTGTCCAAGCCGCAGAACGGCAGGGCCGGGTGTTGAGTTGGCGGGCCATTCGCGCTGCCGCCACCACCGCGCGCCGGAAATTCGGGACGGACCACCCCTTTGCCACCAAACGCATCCACTCCGATGGCCGCTCCATCTTCCTCGAAGCCCAAAAAGAGACTGGTGACACGGCTTTATATGACTTAGTGGCTGACAATTTCGCCATTTATAACGTCCTGGCGGACAGCTTCATCGCCAGTGTGGAGTTTGAGGATGACCAGCCCCGGCGCTGGACACCGGATGAACGCTTCCCCCGCATCCTGATTGACCCCAAACGCTCATTCGGAAGGCCAGTTGAAGCCAAGAGCGGCACCCCAGCTGAGGCGCTTTTCGATGCTTGGCGCGCCGAGAAGAGTGATGCCGCCAAAGTGGCTGCCTATTACGGCACCGATGAGGAGGGGGTGAAACAGGCAGTCGGCTTCATGCTTGGCACCGGGCCGACCCAAAGCAAGGCCGCGTGAGAGTCGTATTTGACGAGAATATGCCCAGGGCCGTTGCCCACGCGGTAAAGGCCATCGCGGAGGCCGAGGCACACGGCTCAGGAATGGCGTTGGAGGTTCTCCATGCCCTCGACTTCAACGCCAAAGGGACGCCTGACGTGCTGCTCATCCAGGCAATCGCCGATAGTAGCCCCGGCAAGGCCGTCCTCATCACCACGGACAAATCAATGCGAACGCGCCAGCATGAGCGGGCCGCGTTTACCGAAACCAGCTGTATCGGCATCGTTTTACGCCAGGGCTGGAATCACGCCTCTATGTGGGACCGCGCACGGTATTCCTTGCTCTGGTGGGGAACTTGGCTCGAAACCATGCAAGCCGCAGCCCCTGGCACGCTATGGGAATGCCCCTGGAGCCAGCGTCCCAAAAGGTTGAAGGCGTTTTGAGAGCCGAATCGCCGCCTCGCTCGAAAGCGAAAAGTCACCTATGCTCCAGCCGGGCGCGGTGTGAACTGGCGATATTCGGCCTACCAGACCCCTGGGGTAACACTTGGTCGAGGTCATTGTGGGGTTCCGGCAGGCCCCACCATCGCGCCCACCCTGTTGCGGCACGGGGTGAAATCCCGTTAACCATCCAGCATGAGCCAAACACCTGATCCGGTTGAAAAATTTATCCGCCGCAGGGAGACAGAGCCGAGCTGGCCAATTACGCCATGTTTCCGCCTGAGTCGTGAGACATCATCGGCACTCTCCCCGCCCTATTTTCCTTTCTTTGGGGGAGATTTGCGGGGCGCAAGAGATAGCACCTCCATAGCCTCTTTCCGTGTCTTTGCGCTCGGGCTGTGGGCATCTCGCCCAGCACGGGACAAGTTGGACTTGGACGGGATACGTGAAGACGATTTGGCCATAAAAACCTCGAAACATTAGGGGGACACCTTTTTAGGGGGCAACCCCATCGAGTCGCTATAAAAATCGCGCAAGCTCTACCTTGACGAGATTTTCTCCAACATCTGCTCGCGTGGACCTTTGCCGTTCACATTCTTCTCCACCAACAGGAACAGCCCTTTGCGCTTGGACGCACTTTCCCAGCGCGCGCCTACAGCGGCCTTCTCCCGCGTATCGGCACTATCAGCTATATGCTCGCCCTTGTATTCGACAATCAGCAACCGCCCATCATCAAGCTGCGCCAGAAAATCCGGGTAGAACTTACCCTCTGCTAATGGTAGGAAAAACGCATCGCGGTGCTGGGCCACGTTTCTGAGCCAGAATTTAACACCCGGCAGGCTGTTCAAATTCCAGGCGCATTGTGTTTCTTCCCCGTCCGGCTTCCCATCAAAAGCCGGTACGTTATCAGCGCCGGTAAAATGCTTCGAGAAATTCAGCTTGCCGTGATAGCGCGCGACACCAGCAAAAACTCCGTCCTTAAACGCGAAGCCCTTCTCGTAGCTGACCTCTGCCCTGGCATCAGGTGCGAACAGGCTACGCTGGTACACCCCTTCCCGCACCTTGTGCCGGATGCTGGCAATCTTCTCTTCCAGCTTGCGGGCCAGCACGTACCGGCTTTGCATAAGGCCGGGCAGCGGCAGCTTTCTCGCCCCCGCGAGATATGATACCACCCGGCGCAGCCATTCCTGCAACTGGTCACTTCCGATGTCGCGCTGCCGGAGCTGGCGGGACAGGAACCGGACCAGCGCCTGCTCCGTCCACCCTTCCACCTCCACCCCGAAGTCAAATTCCGGCGTATCGCCCAGGCTGGAGAGTTTCAGGCTGCGCCCGTTCAAATCAATCTCGAAATTATGCGCCGTCTGGTGCAGGCCAAATTCGCTGGCATCCATCTGGTGCGAGTGATTGAGGATCGACCAGTCCTCATGCTCCATGAGCAAATCGGTTTCGGCAGGCTCCCAAATATCCTCGATAAAGACCATGAGCCGGGGCGCCACGAAGGTTTCCCCCTTCTCGGCGGGCGATATACGCTCTCTGTATTTGGCTTCGTGGTGGCCATAATTCGCCAAAAACGCCTTGGCGGCGGCGGGGCGCAGCGCCTTGTCCGCGCTTGCCTTCTCCTCCGGCGTCAAGAAACCCGTCACATGGATGTTCACGCTATCGCCGGACCGGGTAACGATTATCTTGTCTGGCGCGATGTTGCACAGCGCCTCCGCCTCATCCTCCCCGGCCTCCACCGTTACGGTGACGGACGGCGGCGGGCGGAATTGCGGCCCCCATAGCCCCGCATCCATCCCCTCCTGCATCGGGCGGATATTCTCTATGGCTTCTTCTTCCGTGAAGCCCATGGCCACCATCTTGTCCGTGAGCGCCCGCGCCGTCGCGGAAAATTCGGTGGAGGCGAGGTGCGCGTAGGCGCGGTTCAGCCGGTCATTGGCGCGGCGCTTGGCATAGGGCATTCGCAGCACCCGGCCCAGCAACTGCTCCGCATCCGTGGCGCTCTGGATATTGGCGAGCGAGCAGAACACGTAAGCAAAGGAGCAATCCCAGCCTTCCTTCAACGCCTCCACGGTGATGACGTAATCTACCGGGCAATTCGCATCGAACAAATCCACGTCATCCAGCTCCCGCTGGCTCCCCGTGGCGATACGGATTTTCGCCTCATCGATGCCGGTTTCCAGAAGATACGCCTTCAGCGCCGCGACGTTCGCTTCCTGGTTCTTATCCTGCGCCTGAAAGAGCACGATGGGCCGGATATAATCGGCATCCGCCTTTGCCATTTCGGCCAGCCGCGCGCGCTCTTCCACCGCGCCCAGCACCGCGTTCTGCCATGTGGGATGCTCCGCCAGCATCACCGGCAGCTTTATCATCTCCGCATCTTTCAACTCCTGCGCGGTGACGGAGTGCAGCAGATTGGAGTTTTTCTGCGGCGTGGCGGTAAATTCGATGATGGCACTAGGGTTCACGCGCCGCTGCATCTCTTGGCTGAGGTCCGTAACGGCCTTGTGCGCCTCGTCCACAATCATCAATGGCCGGTGCAGATGCAGCAGATTGGCGAAGGAATAGCGCGCCATGCCAGCGCCTTTCTTGCCATCCTCTATCACCTCCAGCCCCGGCTTGCGCTTCGGCACGGCGGCGAAATGCGGCTCCAGCGCCTCGTTATGGGCATAGACCTTGCGGCCTTCCGTATCCGTTACGCGTAGGGCCTGGATCGTGGCCACCACCACGCAGCAATTCGCGGTGAGATCATGCGGGGTTATCTGGGTGAAATCCGCAATGTCGAACACCCGCACGCGGCCGGCAAACGCCTCATCCAGCGCCTGCCGGTAGGGGTGGCGCGGGCTTTTCAGCGCCTCTGTTGTTTGCTGCCTTATGATCTTGCTGGGCACCAGCCACAGCACCAGCGGGTAATCCCGCTCCAGCCAGTTTTCCTTCGCCTGTCCCCCGTCAGGACCTTTGAGACAGATTTGACATCTTGAATAACGGAGGACTTCGGGCTCATCGTCACGCCGAAGGAGAGCAGATGAGCCCGAAATCCTTGAACCCGAAACCGTCCTCGGAGAG
>JAKBCH010000096.1 GCA_021808055.1 Pseudomonadota bacterium
TTCCATTGCCCGGCCGGGCGCAATGCTGCAGTCAAGCAAAGCCGGGCCGTTATGCTCGGCAATTGATAACAGCGCGCGCCACCATAGACATCCCCAGGAAAGTGCTGCTCCGGGGGGCGACAGGAGCGTGACGGGCAGAGCTGGCCTTAGGGCCAGACGAGCTTCGACCAGCCCATGAATGATGACTGCTCTCGGCAATGTCGTAAAAGTTACTGATGCGTCAGCCAAATCGTGCTTCTTCCTTGACCTCGTATACCGCGCTCGGGTTGAATAATCAGTATGGCCGAGTCGGAATCCGAGGACGAAATCTTAGATCGCATCGAGGATGCGCTGCGCAAGATCGCCGGCGCAACTCAGGGCGGGAAACATAAACCAGGGCAAGACGGATCGCTTGACCAAGACGCACTGGCTGCGATTCTGGACAAGCTCATTTTGCGGCTGCGAGAGGGCTTGAACCCTCCCCAGATGCCACCAGCGGAGTAAGGCCATGGCTCAGGTTACGATTCGCATAAATGGCTATGCCTATGTTGTCGGTTGCGAAGATGGGCAGGAAGATCATTTAGCGAAGATGGCAGCCGAGATCGAGCAGCGCATCTCCAGCATCAAAGCAATTGGCGGACAGTCCGGCGAGGCGCGTCTGTTGATGCTGGCAGCCTTGTTGCTGGCCGATGAGCTGTATGATCTGAACAATGGTGCCGCGGGTGCGGCCGCCCAGACCCAGCAGCATGCGAGAGGCAAACCGGCCGGGGAGCACCGCGCGAGGCTGCGTCGGGTGGCGGCGCGGGCTGAAGAAATTGCCTCCGATCTGCTGGACCTTTGACGCTTGGTCCATCCGTGCCTGTAAGAGATTGCAAGGGGGATTTATCCAGCCTAGACTGCCGCTAGGAGCTGCCCGGTGCGTCAGGCATGTCATCCCCTGGGCCGTTAAGCATTTCCCTTGGGAGCTGGCTCTGTCCAGGCTATGGTTTGGATAACTGGTGCCCACCTGCACTAGCAGGCCTTGGGAGGATGCGAACGCCAACGGCCAGGGCGGCTCCACCTTTTCGGCCGTCGGCTGAGCTGGTGTAAAAACAACGTGTTTGATGTCTATTGCCGAATGGTTTTGTTGACCGTTCTGCCACATCCTGGCATCGTTACGAGCTGGGGAGGGCAGCATGACACGCTCGGAATTGATCGCTGGATTGACGGAAGACAACCCGCATCTGACCGTCACGGATGTGGAGAAAATTATCTCGGCGCTTTTTGATGAGATGACATCGGCTCTCGCACGCGGTGAGCGGGTGGAATTGCGTGGCTTTGGCGCTTTCACAGTGAAGCGTCGGCAGGCCCGCTCTGGGCGTAACCCCCGCACTGGAGAAACCGTTGATGTCGCACAGAAATCCGTTCCCTTTTTCAAGGCTGGCAAGGAGCTGCGTGAACGGATTAACAAACCAGTCTCGCCCCCGGCTGTAACGAAAAAGAACGGCGGAGTAAAAAGCTGAAAGTTTTTAGATATATTATCGGCTTCCTGGTTATTCTGGCGCTGGTGATTTTCGTATTGTCCAACCGTGTGCCGGTGCAGATTGGGTTCTGGCCGTTTGGAACGGCGTCCGCCTGGTTGGGGCCGGTTGTGGTCGGGGCGTTGGCGATAGGGGTTTTCGTGGGGTTGATTACGGCGATGCCACGGCAACTCCATTGGCGCCGGCGGGCGCGTTCCGCGGAAAAACGCGTGGCGGAGCTGACGCCGCCCGCCGTTGTAAACCCGCCCACCATCATTAGGTGAGTTATCCATGACGGGTCGTTTGATTGCGGCGATTGATACGCCGGAGCTTCCGCGCGCCCAGGCGTTGGTGCGCGCGGTTACGCCCCATTGCGGGCTGATAAAGCTCGGGCTGGAGTTTTTTTTGCGCCATGGCCCGGAGGGGTTGCGGGCGGTCGCACAGGGTGCCGACGTGTTTCTCGATCTCAAACTATTCGACATTCCCAACACGGTTGCGGGCGCGGTGCGCGCCCTGCTGCCGTTGGAACCCAAGCTACTCACAATTCATGCGGGTGGTGGCGCGAAGATGATCGCGGCTGCAGCCGAAGCGGCCGCACAGTCAAAAGCGAAGCGGCCAAAAATCCTTGCGGTCACGGTGCTGACCAGTTTTGACGCGGCTGGTTTAGAAGAAACCGGCATTGCCGGGGGGACGGCTAAACAGGTGCTCCGCCTGGCGCATTTGGCCTTGACGGCTGGGGCGGATGGTTTGGTTTGTTCACCACATGAGACGGCCTTGTTGCGCGATGCGTTTGGTCAAAAACCGATGCTGGTTGTTCCTGGCATTCGTCCGGCAGGCGCGGCGCTGGGGGATCAGGCGCGGGTGATGACACCAGAACAAGCGGTTGCCGCTGGAGCGGATTATATTGTTGTCGGGCGGCCGATAACAGGTGCAGCGGACCCAGGGGAGGCTGCTGCGGCAATTGCGGCGGCGATCAGATGAGCCTGGTGAAGATATGTGGCGTCAATAGTGATGCGGCCTTCGATGCGGTGGTGGAAGCGGGAGCGGATTTCGTTGGTTTTGTGTTCTTCCCGTCGTCGCCACGTTACGTGACGGGAGTGGAGGCGAAACTGCTTTCAGAGCGTTATCTGGGAGGCCCCAAGCGCGTCGGGTTGTTCGTTGACCCGGATGCCGATGAGATCGACGATATCTTGCAGGATGTCTCGCTGGATATTCTTCAGATACATGCCGCGCCGGATCGTATCCCCGCTTTGCGCGACAGATTCGGCCGGCCGGTATGGCGGCAGTTTGGCGCTCAGACGGAGGCAGATTTTCCGGCGCGAGACGAGGTTTCTGACGGCTTTGTTGTCGAGGCCAAACCGCCGGAGGGTGCTACAAGGCCCGGTGGCAATGCTGTCCGGGCGGATTGGGAGCTGCTTTCGCGCTTGAAGCCGGCAAAGCCCTGGCTGCTCGCCGGGGGGCTGAACGTGGCCAATGTGAGGGAAGGTCTGCGCCAGACGGGCGCGCAAGGCGCAGATGTCTCATCCGGTGTGGAGACCGCGCCGGGGCAAAAAGACCCGGCTCTGATCAGAGCTTTTGTGGCTGCGGTAAAATCCGGCTGAGAGCATTAAGCTGCGTCAATTTACGTATCTTGTGACGTATGTTGCCAAGGCTTTTGCGATTCTGGTCATGCCTTCACGGTCAGGATGCAAGGCTGGCTCCGGTGGAGTCATCCTTGGATCAACGTAGAGACCGGGGTCAACCTTGCCGTTGTTTTCAAACAAGGCGCACAGGTTGATATAGGTAACGTCCTGGCTATGTGCATATGCTTTGGCCAGGGCAGCATTGGTGGTTTTAGTTTGCTCATCCACCCAGGCGCTGCGGATCGAGGGTAATACGCCAAGGAGCAGAATATGCGCCATCGGCAGACGATTATGCGTATTGGCTGTTAGAGACTCGATTGCTGGCACGGTCATGGCCGTATTCCAGTGCACCCGGCCAAAATTATTGGCACCGATTAAAATAATCACCAGTTTTGGATGCAAACCCGCCACTTGCCCGTGGTCCAGCCGCCAGATCAGGCTGGCTGTGGTATCGCCGACAAAGCCAAAATCCAGCGCATCATATGGCGCGTAGTATTTGTTCCAAACGGGCTGGATGTCATCGTAACCATGGCCGCCCTGGCGCTGCCAGTAATAGGTAATGGAATCGCCTAGCCAGACGATTTGCGCATTCGGCGTGGCGGCTTTTTTGGCCAGTGTTGCGTGCCAATGCGCGTCCCACCAATGCAGGTCCGTACGGCCGATCGGCGCCTCGGCGATGTTGATCTTGGCCAGGGCGGCGGCGGGGCTGAGCAGCAAGGCCGCCAGCAACAATAGGCGCTTCAAAGGCCGACGGCCAGCAATAGAAAGGAGCCAGCACCAGCGATGGCGCAATAAACGACGAAGGGCTTTAAAGCCCAATCATCGTGGTCCTTGAAGTAACGCATCAGATAAGCGGTACTGGCATATGCGACAATGCCAGATGTGATGGCAGCCAGCAGGGACACGCCAAGCAGGGCGTGCAGTTGATGTCGGTGCATGAGTTTTGGAACTTCTGCCACGCCTGCGGCCAGAATTACCGGCGTTCCCATCAGAAAGGAGAATTTTGCCGCCCCGGCATGAGAAACACCGCGCTTGAGTCCGCCCACGATCGCCGCACCCGAGCGCGAAATGCCCGGCAGGAATGCCAAGCATTGGTATAGGCCGATGATTAGCGCATCAAGATAGGAGATGTTGCCGTGGCGTAAATGGCGGTTGCGCAGCCTTTCGCCCAAGAGCAGCAGGCCAGCATTTGCTATGAGAAATATGCTGGCGATGAGCGGACTAGCGAAGAGATGCGAGATTGGCTTTTTAAATAACCCGCCAATGATCACGGCTGGAAGCGTGGCGACCACGAGTTTGAGAAATAGGGCGCGGGCGGATGTGTTTTCAGTGGCATAGCCAAGTCCGAGCACGCCCCGCGCCATGATCAGCCATTCCACATAGAAATATGCGATCAACCCAACCGCCGTGCCGAGATGCAACATGACCAGAAAGGGCAGAAAGCCAGGAGAGCTCTGGTCTATACCCCAATGGAGCAATGCAGGGACAATGACCGCGTGGCCAAGTGAGCTGACGGGAAACAGCTCTGTTGCCCCCTGAAGGGCGGCGAACAGAACGGCATGCACTAAATCCATAAATTCTCCTTTGGGCGAGAGTCTGATTCTTTTGAAGTTCAATCGCGACCAAGTCCATCGTGAAACGACCGCACTCCATGGCGAGGAACCACGCCCCACTCCACCTGCTGCATTGCAGAAATTTTGTTCGCTGTTAAGTCGAAGGTCATGTCTGACGTGTCATCTGAATCAGGACCTTGTGCCGAACCTCGGCGCCAATTGATTGGGTTGCTTGCCGTCTCCTGCGGGATCGTGGTTGCCAATATTTATTACTCGCAACCCTTGTTAGGCCTGATTGGTCCGGCACTGCATATGCAGCCAAGGGCGGAAAGCCTGATTGTAAGCCTTACACAGCTTGGTTATGCTGCAGGGTTGCTATTTCTTGTGCCGCTGGGCGATCTGGTAGAGAATCGTCGTTTGGTGGTGACGACAGTGGCCGCAGCTATTTTGCCGCTTCTACTCGCGGGGCTGGCCTGGAACGGGCAGGTGATGCTGGCGGTCTCGGTACTGATTGGCCTTACCTCGGTGGCGGTGCAGATGCTTGTTCCGCTCGCGGCGCATCTGACGCCAGAGGCAAGGCGCGGACGCGTCGTGGGACTGGTTACCAGTGGATTGCTTTTTGGGATTCTGTTTTCACGTCCGCTCGCTTCCGGGATTGCGGTTTTTGGCTCCTGGCGTACCGTGTTTTTTGTATCGGCGGTATTGATGGCGGGTCTTGCGTGGCTGTTGAGCCGGACGCTGCCATACCGAAAACCAGAGGCGAACCATCACTACGTGGCCTTGCTCGCGTCGTTGTTCAGTCTTCCGGTGCGCTATCCGGTTTTGCGGCAAAGGGCAGCTTATCAGGCAACAGCCTTTGCCGGTTTCTCGCTTTTTTGGACCGGTATCCCGCTTTTTCTTGCGCATGATTTTGGTTTCACCCAGCGCGGCATAGCTTTGTTTGCCTTGGCGGGAGCGGCGGGTGCATTCGTGGCGCCGGTGGCTGGGCATCTTGCGGATCGTGGCCATACGGCGGCGGGCACGTTGGCCTCGCTGGTGGGTGTAACAATAGCTTTTGGGGTCGCGGCGGCGGGGGCGAAGCTACACTCGGTGCTCGTATTAGCCTTGGCGGCAATTGTGCTGGATGCATCTGTGCAGACAAGTTTGGTG
>JAKBCH010000097.1 GCA_021808055.1 Pseudomonadota bacterium
GTGGCCGCCAGCGGCTGCAGCGCCTGGCGCAGCGCACTCAGATGCGCCTCGCGCCCCGCCGCGAGATCCTCCAGGCTGCATCCGAAAAACGCCTCGCGCGTGGTCTTGAAATAATCCTGGTCCTTGGGGTGCAGCATGGCGTGGATCTCCGGCAGGATCAGCCGGGCGATGGCCGGATGCAGCACTGTCTCGGTCCAGTCATTGAGGAAGCGGGTCAGCGCCTTGCCGGCCGCGCCGTTGAACAATGAGGGACGATCCGGATAGGTCGCCTCCAGATATTCGGCGATCGTCCAGCTATCCACCACACATCGCTCGGCATCGACGAGTACCGGCACTTCTCCCTGGCCGGAGAAGGCAATCTCCTCCTTCTCGGTGAAGCGCCAGGCGATGGTTTCGACAAGGAGGTTTTTATGCGCCAGGGCCATGCGCACGCGCCAGCAATTCGGACTGAAGCGGATGCTCTCATCCTTGGCGGCGAGGTCGTAAAGCTTGATCGCGGTGGTCATCATTTGCTCTCCGTGAGGTTGGTCGCGGTCTGGCCGAACAGGATGGCGCGAGCCTCCTCGCTCACCACCGGCGCGGTGTTGATCGTCTCTGCCAGCGCGTATGCGCGCCGCACCGCGGGGCGCTCGCCCACCAGCGCGAACCAGCGCGACAAATGCGGGAAATCCCCTAGCTTCTGCTTCTGATTTTTGTGAAGCTTGATCCAGGGATGGCAGGCCATGTCGGCAATGGAGTAGTCCCCGGCAATGTAGTCGCGCCCGGCAAGCCGCTTGTTGAGCACGCCATAGAGACGGTTGGTCTCGTTCACATAGCGGTCGATGGCATATTGAATTTGCACCGGCGCGTATTGCACGAAATGGTGGTTCTGGCCGGCCATCGGTCCAAGCCCGCCCATCTGCCAATAGAGCCATTGCAGCACTTCGAAGCGCGGGCGGGGCGCGCGGGGTAGAAATTGTCCGGATTTATCGGCCAGATATTCCAAAATGGCGCCGGATTCGAAAATGCTGAGCGGCCCGGCGCCGTCCTCGGGCGTGTGGTCAACCATGGCAGGCATGCGGTTATTGGGCGAAATAGCCAGAAATTCAGGCGCGAATTGTTCACCCTTGCTGATATTCACCGGCACGATCTTGTAAGGCAGACCGGTTTCCTCGAGAAAGATTGTGACCTTATGGCCATTTGGCGTGGTCCAGTAATAAAGATCGATCACTTGCATCAGGCTCCTGGTTTAAGGGTTAGTCCGAGCGGGGCTAGGTTGGCCTCAACCAGCCGGTGCAGGCGCACCGGGTCAGGGTCCAACCGGGCGAGAACACGCAACGCCAGCACGGCGCCAAATAGCACTTCGGCCGCGAGGCTTGGTTCGGTGCCCGGCGGGAGCAGACTGGCCGCCTTGGCGCGCTCGAGCTGGGCGCGCAGAAATGCCTCCACTTCACTGAGCCGTTCGCGCACCAAGCTACGGGTGGCTTCGTCCGCCGCACCGTCCAGCGCGGTGTTGATGAGCAGACAGCCAGACGGCGTTTCGGTCGAGCATGAGAGGGCGGTCAGCGCCGCGAACAACCCGACGATGGCGTCACGGGGGTCGGGCAAAGCGGCCAGACCAGGCAAGAGCTGGTCTCTGAGCCCGGTATCGGCATAGCGGCGCAAGACTTCACGAAACAACCCGGACTTATCACCGAAGCGGTTATAAAGTGCTGCCGTGGATAATCTGGTGGCGTCTGTCAGATCCCGCAGGGAGGTGGCCGCGTAACCTTGACGCCAGAACAGGTCGCGGGCGCGGTCGAGCAGGGCGTCATCATCAACTGTACGAGGGCGTGCCATACCAAAATAATAATAGATCGATCGATATATAACAAGATAGCTTAGCAATCATCAACATTATTAAGCTAACGGGCGGCCCAGCCGCTCTTGAGCGATATTCCTCAAAGCCGTCTAGAAGCCCCACAAGCTGAGCGGCTGTTTTCCGACAACCTCTTGCTCACGGGAACGGCTATAAAGGGCGCGAAGTAGATGTTCCTCTCACCTGCTTCCAATGACCGCTTTCCCCCACTTGCCACCCATCCCCTATCTTCCCATATCCCTGCCATTCAGGAGACAATCAGCATGAAATACAAGCAGCTAGGCCGCACGGGGCTTTATGTGTCCGAAATCTGCCTGGGCACCATGACCTTCGGCGGCAACGAGGATGCGGGGTTCTGGAAGGCCATCGGCCAGCTCCGCCAGGACGAGGTGGATGCCATTATTGCCCGTGCACTGGAGGCGGGCGTGAATTTCATCGATACGGCGGATGTCTATTCCATGGGCCAGTCTGAACGGCTGGTGGGGCAAGCGCTGAAAAACCTCGGCGTGAAGCGCAAGGATGTCGTCATTGCCTCCAAGGTGTTTGGCGAGATGGGGCCGGGGCCGAACGACCGCGGGGCCTCTCGCGGGCATATCATGGATGGCGTGAAGGCAAGTTTGGAACGGCTGGGGCTGGACCATATCGACCTTTACCAGATTCACGGCACCGACACGGTGACACCGATCGATGAAACGCTCCGCGCGCTGGATGACCTCGTTTCCCAAGGGCTGGTGCGCTATATTGGTGTTTCCAACTGGGCGGCGTGGAAAATCGCCAAGGCGCTGGGGCTTTCCGAGGCCAAGGGTTACGCGCGGTTCGAGACGCTGCAAGCCTATTACTCCATCGCCGGGCGGGATTTGGAGCGCGAGCTGGTGCCGATGCTGACCGAGGAAAAGCTGGGGCTGATGGTTTGGTCGCCGCTGGCCGGCGGGTATCTCTCCGGCAAATACGGGCCGGGGGCGGAAAAGGCGAATGACAGCCGCCGCCTCAGCTTTGATTTTCCGCCGGTGAATATTGAGCGGGCGGATAAATGCATCGAGGTGATGCGCGAAATTGGCCTGGCGAACGGGGTTTCCTTGGCGCGGGTGGCGCTGGCCTGGCTGCTGGCCAAGCCGCAGGTGATGAGCGTGATTATTGGGGCCAAGACCACCGCGCAGCTGGACGATAATCTGGCGGCGGCGGCGCTGGTGCTGAACGCGGAGGAAATGGCGCGGCTGGATGAGGTGAGTGCCTTGCCGCCGGAATATCCGGGCTGGATGCTTGAACGCCAGGCCCGCAACCGCGTGCCGCTGCCGTTCAAGACATAACAGGGCGGGCGGCTTTACAGCCGCCGCAGCACGAACGCTTCCGCCAGCGAGGCCTCAATCGCCTCGCCATGGCCAGCATCACGTGCCTCGATCATCACCTCAAGCTGGGCATCCTGCACCGAGGGGCTGGAGAACAGGCGGTGGTGTGAAACTTCCAGAATATTCCCGCCAAGTTCACCAATGCGCTTGGAAACCTCGGCGAGCATCCCTGGCCGGTCTGGCATCTCCAGCACCAGGCGCAGAAGCCGGCCATCGCGCAGCAGGCAGCGCATAAGGGTGTTGGCCAGAATCCGCGGGTCGATATTTGCCCCGCAGATGGAAATACCGACTTTTTTGCCCCGGAAATGTTCGGGGAAACTCATTATGGCGGCCAGCCCGGCGGCACCGGCACCTTCTGTCACCTGCTTGGCGTTTTCCACGAAGGCGGCGATGGCGCTTTCCACCGCATGTTCGGTAACCACCAGAACCGGCACCTCCAGCGCCTTCAAAACGCTAAGCGGGCGCTGGCCGATGTCACGCACCGCGATGCCCTCGGCGATGGTCGGCCCGCCGACCTTGATCTCCTGGCCCGCCAGTACCTGGGCGAAGGCGGCGTAATGCTCCACCTCCACGCCGTAAACCTTGCATTCCGGGCGTAGATGCCGCGCCACAATAGCACTGCCCGCAATCAGCCCGCCGCCGCCCGTGGCCACCACCAGCGCGTCCAAATCGGGCACATCCTCGAACATTTCCAGCGCCATGGTGCCCTGGCCCGCCATCACGGCCGGGTCGTCATAGGGGTGGATGAAGAACAGCCCTTCCTCACGCTCCAGCCGGTGGGCTTCGGCCGCGGCCTCGGCCAGGGTTTCCCCAAACAGCACCACGTTGGCACCCCAGCTTGCCGTGCGGGTAATTTTGGTGGCCGGGGTGTGACGCGGCATGACGATGGTGGCTTTGATACCCGCAAGCTGGGCGTGGCGCGCCACGGCCTGGGCATGGTTACCCGCTGACATGGCGACAACGCCGCGCTTGCGTTCATCCTCCGACAAAAGCGCTATGCGGTTGGCTGCCCCACGCTCCTTAAAGGCACCGGTGGCCTGAAGATGGTCCAGCTTCACGTAAATCTCAGCGCCGGTGAGGCGGGAGAGCGCATCCGACTTTAAAACGGGCGTGCGAACCACAGCACCCTTAATCCGCTGCGAGGCGGCCAGAACATCCGCGTAGGTAAGCATCTCAGACGAAGCTGATTTTCAGGATTTCGTAGGAGCGGTCGCCGCCAGGTGCGGGTACCGCCACGGACTCGCCCACGCGCTTGGAAATCAGTGCCTTGGCCAGCGGCGAGGTGATGGAGAGCTTGCTCTGTTTGATATCCGCCTCATACAACCCGACGATCTGGTAGGAGACCTCCTGTTCGGTATCTTCATCCACCAGTACGATGGTGGCGCCGAACTTAACCGTATCGCCCGAAAGCGAAGTTGGGTTGATCACCTCCACCGCCGAGACAATCTCCTCCAACTCGGCGATCCGGCCTTCAATGAAAGACTGGCGCTCGCGCGCGGCATGGTATTCGGCATTTTCCGAGAGGTCGCCATGGGCGCGCGCTTCGGCGATGGCACGAATGATCGCCGGCCGCTCAACAGCCTTGAGCGTCCGCAATTCGTCTTCGAGTGCCGCGAGGCCCGCCGCGGTCATGGGAAATTTCTGCACTGCATCTCCTCAAGGGCGCGCAGGCCCCCGATGGGGTTAGAGGATAAACGAAAAGCCACCGCCGGCGCGCGAACGCCGGCGGCGATCAGAAAGATTGATGAAAATACGACTGTAACGGCGCGACTTCAAGAGTGCCCGAAATTAGCGCAGCTATGGCATGCGCCGCGGCCCTGGCGCCCGCTATGGTTGTAAAGTTGGGCACGCCATGCGTCAGGGCAGAGCGGCGGATGTTGAAACTATCCGCCACGGATTGCGCGCCAGAGGCCGTGTTGATGATCAACTGAACCTCGTTGGAGCGGATGGCATCCACGCAATGCGGGCGGCCTTCCAGCACCTTGTTCACCCGCTTGACCGCAATTCCAGCGTCGGTGAGCACCTTGGCGGTGCCGCCGGTGGCGAGCAGGGTAAAGCCCAACTCCGTCAGGCGGCGGGCCACCGGCAGGAAGGCGGGTTTGTCGGCATCCTTCACCGAGACAAAGGCGGTGCCGGAGAGAGGGAGTTTAACCCCTGCGCCAAGCTGAGCCTTGGCGAAGGCGCGGGCGAAATTATTGTCCAGCCCCATCACCTCGCCGGTGGATTTCATCTCCGGGCCTAAAAGCGTGTCCACATTCGGGAAGCGGGCGAAGGGAAACACCGCCTCCTTCACCGCCACATGGCGCGGCTGGATGGAATCGTCCAGGTTGAAGCTGGTAAGCTTTGCCCCCGCCATCACCAGCGCGCCGATTTTGGCCACCGGCACGCCGGTGGCCTTGGCAACAAACGGCACGGTGCGAGAGGCGCGCGGAT
>JAKBCH010000027.1 GCA_021808055.1 Pseudomonadota bacterium
TACTGACACGCCGATGTTGCACAGAGAAGCGGATAGCGAAGCGCGGTTGCGGGAGCTGGCGGCGGCGATTCCCCTTGGGCGTCTCGGCCAGCCTCGCGACGTCGCGGCGGCGATCGCCTTTCTTGCCTCTGACGATGCCAGTTTCATCACCGGTGCCATGCTGCCTGTCGATGGTGGGAACTCGGCGGTGTAATTCTACAGCGCCGCACCTTCGCGCAACACCGCTTCCGCCTCCTTCGTAATTCCGCTCTCATCGTGCAGCACCAGCCCCGGCAGCAGCGCATCTGGCGTGCGGCTGGCCTTTTGTGCCCGCACTAGAATCAGCTTTGCCTTTACCCCGGCGCGCGGCCAAAGCGGCAGCAGCGTGATACCCCCGCAGGCCGGGCGCAGCAGCACAGCCGCTTCGGCATAAGCAAAAGCGGGCAAGGCGAGGATGATTGTCCCTTTATCGCGCAGCACGCGCAAAAGCTCTTTCACCCAGGCCGCTAATGTGGCTTGGGGCGCATGATGGGCGAGAGCGCGGGCGGTGTCAGGCGAAGGGGTGTTTTCTGCGCCAAACCATGGCGGATTGGCCATTACATGCTGGAATGTCTGGGCTGCAAATGGCAGGGCGGTGGCGTCGCCATTCACCGCCGAAAGACCCACAAACTTGTTCTCCGCGAAGTTTTGCGCCGCCAAAGATGCCAGTTCGCCGCTGCGTTCAACGCCCACACCGCACATATCCGGCACCCGTGCCGCCAGGCAGAGCAGAGCCGCCCCAGCGCCGGTGCCTGTCTCCAAAACCGCCTCGCCCGACCGGGCGGGCACCATGGCGGCCATCAACACGGGCTCAAACCCGGTTCTGTGGCCAGAGCGGAGCTGGCGGTAGCTCAGCCGCCCGCCCAGAAGCCCGCCAATGCTTGTCGCGTTATCCATCCCCGCTTGACCCTTCTGAAATCCCGCCCGATATGGTGCTAACGCAATTTGCTTGGACAGGTTAGGGCTGAATTTGGACGGTGCGACGCCATTGACGACCGATGCTCTCAGCCGCCTCACGGCGCTGCTGGAACCGGAGTTGAAAGCCACCAACGAGGCGATAATCGCCCGGATGGACAGCCCCGTGGCGCTCATTCCGCAGCTTGCCGCGCATATTGTTGCGGCGGGGGGCAAGCGGATGCGGCCTTTGCTCACCTTGGCCGCCGCCAAGCTGTGCGGTTATGGCGGAGACAGGCAGGTGCGGCTCGCCGCCTGTGTTGAGTTCATCCATACCGCGACCTTGCTGCATGACGATGTGGTGGATGAATCTCTGCTGCGCCGGGGGTTTGCCTCCGCCAATGCGGTTTTTGGTAACAAGGCTTCCGTGCTGGTGGGGGACTTCTTGTTTTCCCGCGCGTTTGAGCTGATGGTTGAGGATGGCTCGCTGGATGTGCTGCGGATTCTCTCCAACGCCTCAGCCACCATCGCCGAGGGGGAGGTGCTGCAACTCACCACCCAGAACGACATTTCCACCACCACCCAGAAATATTTTGAGGTCATTCGTGGCAAAACCGCTGCCCTTTTTGCTGCGGCAGCAGAAGTGGGCGGGGTGATCGCCGGGGCGGGGGCTGAGGAATGCGCGGCCTTACGCAGTTTTGGCATGGACCTTGGCATGGCGTTCCAGCTGGTGGACGACGCGCTGGACTACGCCGCCGACCAAAGCGAGCTGGGCAAGACCGTGGGGGATGATTTCCGTGAGGGTAAGCTGACCTACCCCGTGATTCTGGCGGTGGAAGAGGCTGATGCGGAGGAACGCGGCTTCTGGCTACGCACCATGGAAAATAGCGAGCAAACAGAAGCGGATTTGATGACGGCGTTGGGCTTGATTAAAAAACACGATGCCACCGCCCGCACAATCGCCCGGGCGGACCAGTTTATTGAGAACGCGGTGAAGACACTCTCGCGCTTTCCTGAAGGCGAGATACGCAATGCCCTGGCCGGGGTGGCGCGTTACACCACCGCCCGGCGGCATTAAGCTAAAGCTTAGCTTTTATCGGCTGCGGTGGTGCTCAACACGGTGGCAATCGTTGAGCGGACAATGCTCACGGTGACATTCGGCGCGATCTCGACCTCGATCTCGTTAACGCCATCCGCGGCTTTCTTCACCAGCCCCACGATGCCGCCCGCCGTAACCACCTTATCGCCGCGCTTCAGCCCCCCCAGTTTGCCCTTAAGCTCTTTTTGCTGCTTCTGCTGCGGCCGGATGAGCAGGAAATAGAACACGATAACAATCAGGCCGAGCGGTGCATACTGCATTAACGCGGCAAGGCTGTTATTACCCGTGGCGGCACCCGTGATGGTTTGCGCGTAGGCGGCGGATATGAACATGGGATCTCCTGGTTGCCGTAAAGTTGCGCGGACCATAGGGTGCGCGCCGATGCAGTCAACAGGGGTGTGCCGAATGAATGACGACGTGCTGCGCAGAATTGCCGAAGCGCTCGAGCGCCTGGCCCCAAAGCCGCCCGCCCTGCCCGAGCTTGGGGCGGCCGATGCTTTCGTGTGGCATCCGGCAGAGAAGACTCTGGCCCCCGTAAAGCGCGTGGCGAGGGTGGCGCTGGAGCTGCTGAAGGGCGTTGAGATGCAAAAGCAGCAAGTGCTTGAAAACACGCTGCGGTTTGCCCAGGGGCTGCCAGCGAACAACGCCATGCTTTGGGGCGCCAGGGGGATGGGCAAGTCCTCGCTGGTAAAAGCTGCCCATGCTGAAGCAAACCGGCAATTCCCTAAAGCCGTGGCGCTGATCGAGATTCACCGCGAGGATATTGGCACCCTGCCAGAGCTGCTCAATCTGCTGCGCGAGGCACCCCGCCGTTCGGTGATTTTGTGCGACGATCTGTCTTTCGAGAAAGGTGATTCAGACTACAAGGCCCTGAAATCGGTGCTGGATGGCGGAATCGAGGGCCGGCCGGAGAACGTGTTGTTCTATGCCACCTCCAACCGTCGGCATCTGATGCCGCGCGAGATGATCGACAATGAACGCTCAACTGCGATCAACCCCGGCGAGGCGGTGGAAGAGGCTGTCTCCCTCTCAGACAGGTTTGGACTGTGGATTGGCTTTCATAACAGCGACCAGCAGCAGTTCTTCGCCATGGTCGAGGGTTATGCGGCGGTTTATCAGCTGCCCATTTCCAATGAGGATTTGCGCGCGGCGGCGGTGGAATGGTCGATGACGCGCGGCAGCCGCTCAGGCCGGGTGGCCTGGCAATTTATCCAAGACCTGGCCGGACGGCTTGGGGTGCGCTTGACCTCGGGCGCGTGAAAAGGGAAAGGAAGCGTACAGCAACACCCTCGGCCTTAAGGGAGGGGTGCTTATGCGGAAGGGTGGCCGAGTGGTTTAAGGCAGCGGTCTTGAAAACCGCCGTGCGTTAACGCGTACCGTGGGTTCGAATCCCACCTCTTCCGCCATGTATTTTTGAATATTTTCATTTAGAATCAATAGTCATCAAATATAATCGGGGAAGTACTGAGCGTCCGCTTCAACATATATGGGGCGATGGAATGCTGTTTTTCTGGCTATCCCTGCCCGCTGGACCTGAAACTTGGGCACGTGTCTGACGCGAAGTATGGTTAACATGTAGTAAATTATTGTTATAACGGCATGGATCGGTTAGAATTTTGGCATAATTGCATTCAAGGAAGCGTGTCCGTGGGCCTTAAAATAAATATATCTTACGACACGAGTGTCACAGCTCTCAGCACCACTAATCCAACACTCTACAACGAATTTACGACCGCCGTTCAAACCGCGGTCAATTATTTTCAGAGCCTTGTTACCAACAAGATCACGGTTAATATCGCGTTCGGGTGGGGCGAAGTAGGCGGCGGTGCGATCACTCCTGGTGCAAGTGGCGAGAGTATATCCAGGGAGTACACAGGTCTTTCATACTCAAACATCCAATCGCTGTTAACCTCGGCCTATACGGCACCTGGAGCCTCCGCCGTTCAGCGAGCTGCTGCTGCCACGCTGACGACAACGGACCCCACCAACGGTGCCAGCTTTAACTTAAACACCGCCGAAGCAAAGGCCCTGGGTATGGCTGGGGTGAGCCCCAACGATCCCGCTCTCGACGGTTCAGTGGGCCTCGATAGTTCAAGCGCCACGACATGGGCCTGGGTTGGCCAAAGCTACACCAACAGTAGCGAAGACGCGGTCGCCACGATTGAGCATGAAATCTCGGAAGTCCTTGGCCGGAGCGCTACGGGGGGAGCAGGTGGCACGTATAACCCTCTGGATCTGTTTCGCTATACCGCGGCGAATGGTCTTGCCTCGGATTCGATCGGTGCCGTGGCCGGCGTGCGCGACCAGCCGTTTGTAGCCGGATACAACGCCAATGCGCCTTCCTATTTTTCCTATAATGGCACAACCGTAACGCAGCTTTTCGAAACCCCGACCGATGTCACCACCCTGGGTACTGATGTTGCCGACTGGGCAGGTTATGCAGGAGTAGGCGGCAACACGCCCGTATATGATGCGTTTGGCGACAGCCCGACCGGTGCGCCCTCTCCGGTTTCGACCACCGATCTGCAAGTTCTCAACGTGCTGGGCTATAGCCTGGCGCCGACCTGTTTTTTTGCCGGCACCCGGATTGCAACAGCAAACGGCGAGGTCAGGGTTGAGGACATAACGCCCGGCACATTGCTGATGACTTATGCCGGCGAGATATTGCCCGTGCGGTGGCTTGGCCGCTCGGAAGTCTCGATGCGCTTTGCTGATCCTCTCCGGGTCTTGCCGATCCGTATCCGCGCCGGTGCATTGGGTGAAAACATGCCACGCCGAGACCTGCTCGTCTCGCCGTGCCACGCCATGTTCGTTGAGGGCGTTCTCATCCAAGCGGGCGCTCTGGTTAACGGCGTAACCATCATCCAGGAACGGGACGTGCCTGAGACATTTACGTATTATCACGTTGAACTCGCCACGCATGAGCTGCTGGTCGCCGAGGGCGCACCTTCGGAAAGCTTCGTTGACAATGTTGACCGGATGGCGTTTTCCAACTGGGCAGAGCATGAGGGAATTGTCGAAACCGCGCCCATCACGGAAATGTCCTATCCGCGCGCCAAGTCTCGCCGCCAGGTGCCGCAGCATATCAGCCGGATGATGGAAGGCCGCGCCATGGTCCATGGTTGGGTTGAGGCGGCCGCTTGAAATGGCGTATCTTTTTACTTGTCTTGGGGCTTAGCCTGACGGGCTGCCAGAGCGGTGCCGCCACGGCGGTTAAGCCCTGCGCGAAAACAGCCCAGGCCGAGCTTATAACTTGTGATAATGGCAGGGAATGCAGCAATGCCTGTCACCTGGCCGTCGCCAATTATCGCCAGTGTATGAACGTGACAATGCATCAAATGATTCTCGGCAGCCCCCTGCATTGCCTGCCTGCGCCTGCCGCCAAAGCGGCCAACGGCATGCCATAGGCCAAACGGTCCAGTTTAATCTTGGATATTGCGTAAAGTTTAAAGAGCGTCCGTCATCTGCAAGATATCGTTTAAACGACTAAACATTAATCCCCCTGTCGCCATCGGGAGTTTGCAACAGGCACCGGCCCAAGCAGCCAAGAGCTTTTCAACACAACAAGAGGTTAAAGGCACCAGCGTTTATAACGCTGATGGCGAAAGCCTTGGTTCAATGTATGGCGTTATGATCGACAAGCGCAGCGGAATGGTGGCGTATGCCGTGCTTTCATTCGGTGGATTTCCGGGAATGGACGAGACTTATCATCCTCTGTCATGGAAGCAGCTTGTTTATAATGAGCAGTATGGCGGGTATCTGGTGAATCTGAGCAGGGATTTCCTGCAAGGCGCGCCAGCTTAAGCGGTTTCGGACAGTCCTGATTGGGCGTCCGCAAGATATCTCGGGGGAGATCGATCAGTTTACGGCAAGCGGACTTCGGCATTCTGAATAAATTTGCGGCGATTAAGCATTGCTCAATCGCCGCATTTCTGCTGGCTCACAATAAAGAAGCGATGACGGTATAAAGCAAATACAGGAACAATGTGCCGCCGAGCAGCACTAAAAGGCCCACGAGAAAAAGATCGGTTTTGCCAGCGCCTTGTTGCTTTGGGTCGGGCGACTCAATGCTGCGTCTTATTTGCCTGAACCGTATCGCTGCAACGATCATCATAATTCCACCGAGCAGGATGAGCGATAAGCCCGCGATATCGCCCACAAGCTGGCCACCTGTTGAAAATTTATGCTTGGTGAGCGACGTGGCTGCGATCTCCAGGAAGAGGTCGAATTTTTCTACCAGAAAGCCAAACGCCATAACGGCCAGAGCGGTTCTCACCCAGGCAAGAAATGTCCGTTCGTTCGCGGCGTGGTCGCTATAACGTTCGAGCAGCGGAAAAATCCTCCCAGGAAGGGTAAAGTGCCGGTTTTATCTTATCCCTGAATTCGCTTATTATAAATATCAGGGTAGGGCCAGGCCGTGCCGCAGGGGGAGGCAAAGATGCAGCACGGGCATACGCAGGGTCACGATGATCACGATCACCATGACCATCACGATCATCACCATGGTGCAGGCGGGCACAGCCACGCGCCGGTCAATTTTGGCAACGCCTTTGCCATCGGCATGGTATTAAATCTTGGCTATGTCATCGGCGAGGCGTTTTATGGTGTTGCCGGGCATTCTTTGGCATTGCTGGCGGATGCCGGGCATAATTTAGGCGATGTGCTTGGCCTTGCGGCTGCCTGGCTGGCAGCGTGGCTGGGCCAAAAGCATCCAGGTGGGCGTTACACTTATGGGTTGCGACGCGCCTCCATCCTCTCAGCGCTGGGCAATGCAGTTTTGCTGCTGCTGGTTACCGGCGGCATAGCCTGGGAGGCGGTGCTGCGCCTTATCGCGCCGGGCGCGCCGGGGGGTGCGGTTATTATGGTGGTGGCGGCCATCGGCATTGCCGTGAATGGCGGAACCGCGCTGCTCTTCATGTCTGGCCGGAAAGGGGATTTAAACGTTCGCGCGGCGTTTACCCATATGCTGGCGGATGCCGCCGTGGCGGCCGGAACCGTGGCGGCGGGTGCCTTGATTTTGTGGACGGGCTGGAACCGGGTGGACCCTGCCGTGAGCCTTGTCATCGGCGTTGTTATCATCGCGGGTACGTGGTCGCTGTTACGCGATTCGATAAAGCTTTCCCTTGATGCCGTGCCGGATGGCATTGAGCCCAGCGCCGTTGAGAGCTTTCTGCTTGGCCTGCCGGGGGTTGTGGCGATTCATGACGTGCATATCTGGGGGTTGAGCACGACGGATGTGGCGCTTACCGCACATTTGGTTTGCCACGAAGAGGCGGCAGGGCAGGGCCTGCTCGTATATATCGCTGAGGAAATGCGGGAACATTTTGGCATCGGCCATGCCACTATTCAGCTTGAAACGCCTGCGGTGGCCGAAATATGCTGCCTGCGGCCAGACCATGTAATCTGAGTGCGGCGCAACACGTCATAATTTGGTCACATCCAGGCACTTCTCCCTGCCGTAGAGAGAGCACGCAATTTCAAACTGCTAATTTCAGGTGTGGTTAAATGAGCTCACGTATATTTCTTCGCGCGGCGATCGGCCTTTGCGCCATGCTCGCGGCTGCCCCGGCGGTGAATGCTGGTGAAACCGGCGCGGTGGCACCCGCCAGCGAGCATGGTTCAGCCGGACTTTTAAAAACCAAAACCCCGATTAAGCATCTGGTGGTGATTTATGATGAGAACGTCTCGTTCGATCATTATTTCGCTACCTATCCGCAGGCCACCAACCCACCGGGCGAGCCGAAATTCACCGCCCTTTCCGGCACGCCCCAGGTAAATAACCTCGCCAGCGCCGGGCTGCTGACCAACAATCCGAATTTCACCAACCAGGCGAACGGCACCAACGCGGCCAACCCTTTCCGGTTGGACCGCACCCAGGCCGCCACCGCTGACCAAAACCACGGCTACACCGCTGAGCAGCAGGCCTATGACAATGGCAAGGCTGACCTTTTCCCGAAATATACCGGCAAGGCCACACCGGGCGGTGCGGGCGCCTTTGGCACCAAGGGTCAGGTGATGGGCTATTATGACGGCAACACCGTCACCGCGGTTTGGAACTACGCTCAGCATTTCGCGATGGATGACAACGCCTACACCAACACCTATGGCCCTTCCACGCCGGGCGCGTTGGAGGTTGTCTCCGGCCAGACGGACGGCGTGAAGCTTATCGCCAGCAGCAAATCCGGCTATTATTTAAAGAATACCGTCAACGGCCAGACGGATTATGCGCTCATCGCGGATGTCGATCCGGCATACGATGTCTGTTCCAGCAAAAAAAACCAGGTGATGATGGAAGGCAAAAATATCGGCGATTTGCTGAATGAAGCCGATATCAGCTGGGGCGGGTTCATGGGCGGGTTCGATCTGAATGCCACCAATCCCAACGGCACCACGGGCTGCAAGCGCAGCACAGACTCAGCCGTGGTGGGTAAAACGGTGCCGGACTACATCCCCCACCATAACTGGTTCCAGTATTACGCCTCCACCGCCAACCCGCGGCATCTGCGCCCGAAGGCGGTGGCGGATATCGGTTACAGCTACGACCGCGATGGCAAGAAGGACCCGGCAAACCACGAATATGGCTTGAATGATTTCTATAAAGCCGTGGCGGCGGGTAATTTCCCCGCGGTTTCCTACATCAAGCTGCCCGCTTATCAGGATGCCCATGCCGGGTATTCCGACCCGCTGGACGAACAGGCAGCGTTGGTGAAGCTGATCAATTTCCTCCAGAGCCAGCCGGAATGGAAGCACACCGCGATCATTATCGCCTGGGATGATTCCGATGGCTGGTATGACCACGCCTTCGCCAAAACCCTCAGCAGCTCCTTCGATGCTAAAGATGATCAACTCAACGGCCCCGGCAAATGCGGCACCGGCACCCCGCCCGATGGCGTTGCGGGCCAGCCGGTGAATGGCCGCTGCGGCCCCGGCACGCGGCTTCCCTTCCTGGTGATCTCGCCCTGGGCGAAGCAGAATTATGTCGATCATAACCTGATCACCCAGGCTTCGGTTGTCAGCTTCATCGAGGATAACTGGCTGCACGGCCAGCGGCTGGGCGGTGGTTCGTTCGACGCGCAGGATCAGTCGATCATGGGCATGTTTGATTTCACCCAGAAGCCACACATGGCGAAGCTGCTGCTGAATGCTGATACGGGTGAGGCGGCCGCCTCCGCGCCGTAAAGGCCATGTGCTGATGCGGATTTTTATCAGCCTGGTACTGGCTGCTGCGCTGGGGCTGTGTAGTGCGATTGTGTTTGCGCTGCGCGGCCCGGTGCCCGTTGGCGACTGGCTAACCAGCCCGGCCGCAAGCTTTGCCCTCTCGCAGGGAGAAAACCCGCATCCCGTGGTGTTGCTCCACCCCGTTTCAGCCCCGCTTTCGGCCATGGCGCAACTGGGCCGGCAGGTGTTTTTGGATACGAGCCTGTCCTCATCGGGAAAGCTCTCCTGCGCCTCATGCCACAGCCCGCGGCATTTTTACGGGCCGCCCACCGGGGCATCAGCTGTTTTCGGTGGGCCGGATTTGGAGACTCAAGGTGTGCGGGCTGTGCCCTCGTTGATGTATCTGGCCACGCAACCGAGTTTCAGCATCGGCCCAGACCCTGCCGGGGAAAATGACGCCCAACCCACGCTGCCGCAGCTTGCGGCCAAGGCTGCTGACGCGCCGCGCGCAACCAAAACCGCGCAAAGCACCGCGCAGGCGGCAGCCAACATGGTGCCGCAAGGCGGGCTTTTCTGGGATGGCCGGGCCGACACCTTGCAGCAACAGGCGATGGGGCCGCTGCTCAATCCATTCGAGATGGATGGCGGGAGTATTGCGCGTGTTGCCGCGAAACTGCGCGCCGCGCCTTATGCGGGGGCGTTCGTGCAGTTATTCGGCCCGAATATTCTGAATGATCCGCAAATGCTGGTCTCTGAGGCGATGTTCGCCGTCGCCCGTTATCAGGTGGAGGATGCAAGCTTCCACCCTTTTTCCAGCAAATACGATGCCTGGCTGCAAGGCAAAGCGCGGCTCACCCAGGCGGAAATGCGTGGTTATCTTCTGTTCAATAATCCGGCGAAGGGCAATTGCGCTGCCTGCCATCTGGACCAGCCTTCACCGGATGGTGAACCCCCCTTGTTCACCGACCACCAGTATGAGGCTCTGGGCGTGCCCCGCAACATGAGCCTCGCGGCAAATAAAAACCCGGCTTATTTCGACGAAGGCATTTGCGGGCCCTACCGCACTGACCTTGCGAAAGAAACCCAGTTTTGTGGCATGTTCCTAACCCCCACACTGCGCAATGCCGCTACGCGGCAGGTGTTTTTCCATAACGGTAAGTATCATAATCTTAAGCAGGTGCTGGATTTTTATAATTTCAGGGACACCGATCCAAGCAAAATTTATCCCACGGCGGCGGATGGAGAGGTGAAAAAATTCAACGATCTGCCGGAGCAATACAGGCCAAATATCGACACCTCCGACCCGCCTTTCAATCGGCAGCTTGGCGAAGCCCCCGCACTCACGCGCAAGGATGAGGACGATATCATCGCGTTTCTTAAAACGCTGACGGATGGATATTCACCGCGTCAGCCATAATCGGACCGGCTCCTCGGGAGCGGTGCTATTCCATCGGATATCAAATACAGAATGGCGGAGATAGGTGCCTGATTTCCGCCGGTACGCTGGCTAATTTAGCGGGTAAAACGCGCATATATGATTGCGCGGCATATGCCGGGGCGCAACGCGACTAAGGAAGGTCATGCGCTTTTCTTAGTCTGGCGCGTACTGGCTGGGGTCGGTCTCGTACTGTTGCACGTCATCATCCCAATTTCCGGCGGCTGCACCGTTTTCCCGCTCATCTTGACAGTCCGCAGCGGTAGGGTGGCGGCTCGGGTAGAGGGCGGCGTCGAATTCGCGCACTGCATCGTCATAAGGCTGGCTTGCGCTATCGCCGCCGACCCCGCGTGTCAGGTGCGTTAGATCTCTCAAAAGATCGTCGTGGGTGATTTCTGCAACTGCGTGAAACCAATCCGCGCTCTCCAGACCACAAGAATAAGCAGTTGCGGCCCGAGAAGCCCCTGAAATGTCGATTTCAGCCTGGTCTTTGAATTCTGAAACCGTCCATGCCCCCATATTTCCGTCTACCTGAGCAAATGCAGGCCCAGCGAGGAGGGGTAGTATAACGAAAATGTAGCACGTAATTTTCATTAAATTCCTGTTTTGAGCGGTGATGGGGCAAGCAGCCGCACGTTCTGGCTATAAAGAGGTTTTACAGGCTGACAACTCTGAGGAAGCCAGGGGATTTGTTGCTATCCGATATCGCCACGCGCGCCAAGGCCCTACCCGTGAAGCGGTGCCAGGGCAGCCGAGTGCTCATATCAATTTGCCCCAATCGCCGTTCAAAGTGCATATTCTGGGGACTGCAAAGCTAAGTCAGAAATAAAGAATGGCTGCTTCTGTATTTTTTAGGAAACAGGATGGCGGACAGACAGGGATTCGAACCCTGGGTACGCTTTCACGCACACACGCTTTCCAAGCGTGCGCCTTAAGCCGCTCGGCCATCTGTCCATCGCGCGGTGTGGCACTCTCTAGCTAAACGAACCTCGTCTGCCAAGAGCGCCGCCGCAGAAATTCAGGCATCCATCTTCAGCGCGGCCAGGAAGGCGCTTTGCGGTATTTCCACCTTGCCGAACTGGCGCATCCGCTTCTTCCCCTCTTTTTGCTTCTCCAGCAGCTTGCGTTTGCGGCTGATATCGCCGCCATAGCACTTGGCCGTCACGTCTTTGGAAAGCGCGGAAATCGTCTCACGCGCGATAACCCGCCCGCCAATGGCCGCCTGGATGGCGATTTTGAACAATTGCTTGGGGATGAGATCCTTGAGCTTGCCGCAGATGGACCGCCCGCGGCTCTCCGCCTGGCTGCGATGCGCTATGAAGGAGAGCGCGTCCACCGGCTCTTGGTTCACCAGAATCGAAATCTTCACGAGGTCCGCCTCGGCGTAATCCTCAATCTGGTAATCGAAGCTGGCATAGCCGCGGCTGACGGATTTCAGCCGGTCGTAGAAATCGAACACCACCTCGTTCAACGGCAGGCGATACACAGCCATGGCGCGGTTGCCCACATAGGTCAGGTCCAGTTGTTGGCCGCGCCGTTCGGAGCAGAGGGTGAGGATGGAGCCCAGATAATCATCCGGCACCATGATGGTGGCCTTAATCCAAGGCTCCTCGATATGGTCGATAATCGAGCCATCCGGCATGTCGGCCGGGTTGTGCAGCGGCTCCATCCCGCCATTGGTTTTGTACACATGGTACACCACGGAAGGCGCTGTCGCGATCAGGTTCAAATCGAACTCGCGGGAAAGCCGCTCCTGGATGATCTCCAGATGCAGCAGCCCCAGAAACCCGCAGCGGAAGCCGAAGCCGAGCGCCGCCGATGTCTCGGCCTCATAATGGAAGCTCGCATCATTCAGCCGCAGCTTGGCCAGGCTGTCGCGCAGCTTCTCGAAATCATCGGCATCCACCGGGAACAGCCCGCACCACACAACGGGGATGGAAGGCTTGAACCCAGGCAGGGGGGCCAGAGCCGGCCTGCGGTCCTCGGTAATGGTGTCGCCCACATTGCAATCCGCCACGGTTTTAATGGCGGCGGTGATGTAGCCCATCTCGCCCGGCCCCAGCTCGTCAACCGGCTTCATCTTCGGCGTGAACACGCCAAGCTGCTCCACGGGGTGCACCGCCCCCGTGGACATCATGCGGATCTTCTGGCCCTTTTTCAGTACGCCATTCTTCACGCGTACCAAAATCACCACGCCGAGATATTGGTCGTACCAGCTATCCACCAGCAGGGCTTGCAGCTCGGCCTTGTCATCACCTTTCGGCGGCGGCAGCTTGGCCACCAGTGCCTCCAGCACGCCCTCGATGTTCAGCCCGGTTTTGGCGGAAATCTCCACCGCGTCCGAGGCGTCGATGCCAATCACATCCTCGATCTGCTGCTTCACCCGCGGCACATCGGCGGCAGGCAGGTCGATCTTGTTCAGCACCGGCACAATTTCATGATGCGCGTCGATGGCCTGATACACATTGGCGAGCGTCTGCGCCTCCACGCCCTGGGAGGCATCCACCACCAGCAACGAGCCCTCGCACGCGGCGAGGCTGCGGCTGACCTCATAGGCAAAATCCACATGGCCGGGTGTGTCCATCAGGTTCAGCACGTAGGTTTTACCGTCGGAGGCCGGGTAGTCCAGCCGCACGGTCTGCGCCTTGATGGTGATCCCGCGTTCTTTCTCGATGTCCATGTTGTCGAGCACCTGCTCGGTCATCTCGCGCGCGGTGAGGCCCCCGCAATGCTGGATCAGCCGGTCAGCCAGGGTGGATTTGCCATGGTCGATATGGGCGATGATGGAGAAATTGCGGATCAGGTCGAGGGGAGTGCCGGTCATGGCGGGTCTTTAGGGCATTTCGGGGGGGCGCGTCGATATGAGGTTTATCCAACCACCTTTATTCCGCTCATCCCCGCCGCCAGGGCCGCCAGCACATCCGGCAGGCTCAACGCCACGCAGCCCGCCGTGGGGGCGTAATCGGGTGTTGCCACGTGAAAGAAAATCGCTGAGCCGCGCCCCGGCATAATCGGGGCCAGATTCCAATCCAGCACGCCGATCACATCGTAAACCCTATCCGCCCGCCATAATGCCTCGTGGCTGGCGGGGTAGGGCAGGCGCACCGGCCGGTTATAAGCGGCGTCCGCCACATCGTCGCACCAGCCATCGCCGGGGGAAATTGGCTCTAGCGGCACGGCGCAGCGCGGCGGGGGTAGCCGGTCTGCCCGGTAGAGCACGCGCACAAGCTTGAGCAGCCCTGCGGGCGTGCCGCCATCGCCCTCGCGCTTTTGGGCCGTGATGCCGCCCCGCCCGAACGCCGCGCGAAGCGCCAGCCCGGCACCCTGCAAGGCGTTATTTTTAAGAACGAATTCAGTCAAACAAATGCCCGAAGCGCTTTGCCTTCGTCTCCAGGTACGAATCGTTCACGCCATTCGCGTCGAACTGATGCGGCACACGCTCCACGATTTCGATCCCGCAGGCGCGCAGGCTTTCCATTTTTTCCGGGTTGTTCGTCAGCAGCCGAATCTTCTTAATCCCCAGAGCCTCCAGCATGGCGGCGGCGATGTGGAAATTGCGCTCATCGGCCTGCCAACCCAGGGCGCGGTTCGCATCCAGCGTATCCAGCCCTTGGTCCTGCAAAGTATAGGCCCGCAGCTTGTTGATAAGCCCAATCCCGCGCCCCTCCTGCGCCAGATAAAGCACAGCGCCGTTTCCTTCCTGCCCCATGCGGGCGATGGCTCCTTGGAGTTGCGGCCCGCAATCGCAGCGCAAGCTGCCCAACAAATCGCCGGTAAAGCATTCCGAATGCAGCCGCACCAGCGGGGCATCCTGGGCTTCCGGCTGGCCCACCAGAATCGCCATATGCTCAATCCCCTGGTCCAGCGCCCGGAACGCCACCAGTCGCGCATCTCGCGCCGAATCCAGCGGCACCGCCACTTCGGCAACCTTCATCAGCGTGGAGGCCAGTTCCAGCGGGTAAGCCAGAAGATCAGCAGCGGGCACGGTCAGTAAATCAGCCCCCTCTTTGCGGCTGGCCCAACCGTGGCGCACTGGGGCCACAACCATGGCTGGCAGCAGCCGCGCCAGCTTGCCCAGGGCCAGGGCGGCCTGAGCTTCCTCCGGTGCTTCAATTGTCTCGAACTCGGGCAGAATCTGCTCCATCGTCGGGTCGGCGGCGCGTTTAAGGGTTTGCGTATCGATCAGTGGCCGGGCCAGCCTCAGAGCAATCGCCGGGGCGGTTTCAGTTACATCGTGTTTCAGCACCGCCGCGGCGCGGGAAGGGGCGAGCAGCAGCGAGGCAGGCTCGGCAGAGAGCAGATCGATCAGCCGCAATCCTTCTGCGCCTACGGTTTCCGCGGGCACAAGAATCAAGGGTTTGCGGGCGGCCAGCACCACCGGCACGCCGCGTCTGGCATCCGCAATGGCCCGATGCACGGCGCGAGTGCGGGGGGTGCCCAGCGGGTTTTGGATGACACTGGTGTTTTTCATGCTCTGCTAAAATAATGCTGGTAGGGGCATATGGCCAGAGATGCTGACAGCGCAGGTAAAGTAAAGTAGGGTTAATTAATTACTAAGGAGTGCATGATGCTCAGTCCACGCAGAATCCTCGTCGTGGATGACGATGACGCCCTGCGAGACGCGCTGATGGAACAGCTCAGCGTGAATGCAGAGTTCGCGCCGGTGGAAGCTGCGAGCCTGGCGGAGGCTGAGGCCAGGCTGAGCAATGGCACGCGTTACGAAGCGCTGCTTCTTGATGTTTCGCTGCCGGATGGTGACGGGCGGGATTTCTGCCGGAGCTTGCGCGAGCGCGGCATTAAGGCGCCGATTATTATGTTAACCGCCGCCTCTGAGGAAATAGATGTCGTGCGGGGAATGGATTCGGGGGCGAATGATTACCTTGCCAAGCCTTTCCGCCTGAACGAACTGCTAGCCCGACTGCGGGCGCATTTGCGTCATTTTGAATCTTCTGAGGATGCCGAGATCAAGCTCGGACCTTACCAGTTCCGCCCCTCTGCCAGGCTGCTGCTGGATGCAAAAGGCGGCAAGATCAGGCTGACGGATAAGGAAGCGGCGATTTTAAAATATCTCTATCGTGCCGGCACGGCCGTGGCGCGGCAGACGTTGCTTGAGGCGGTATGGGGCTACAAACAAACGGTGACGACGCATACGCTGGAAACCCATGTTTATCGGTTGCGGCAGAAGATTGAGGTTGATCCTCAAAACGCTCGCATTTTGCTCACCGATGGCGGCGGCTACAAGTTAAACCCGTAGGCAGGTCACCACGCTCTGCAGACACAGGCGGAAAACTTCCAGCGAATCGAACGGTCGGGAAATGCCATCTGGCGGTAAAACGAGTGGCAGAGTGAGACTGCCTTCGATCATCAAATTATCCGCCAGCCCGAAATCCTCCACGGCCAATCCCTGCGTGGGCTCCTCTGCGACCTTGGCTTGCAAATGGCAGCGTTCCGCAAATGGCGCGGCGCTGTTGGAATAAGCGAATACCGGCTTGCCCTGGCCCAGAAACCAGCCCAACTCCACCAGCGTGCCTGCATCCGCCGAGGCACCCCTGAAGGGTGTGAGATTGGCGATGATCGCCTCGCTCTCACGCATCATCGCCAAATCATCTTGATAAATTGTGCGCCACAGCCGGTCGGCGGGCTGGGTCATATCCAGCGCCGGGTTGAACGGTGTTATGCCCTGCAGCCCGAATTCGGCGCATAAGCCCCGCTTAGCCGCCGCAAATTCAGCTGCGTTTGGCAAAAACACATCCGGCCCGGCGAGGTAAATTTTGGAACGAAGGGGCATTCGCGCAGCATCACCCGGGCCGCGCGTTCGGGTCAACCGCTACACGGCTTCGGCAAGCGGTGTATGCGTCTGCACCAGATCCAGCAACCCGGTAAAGGCATCATCCAAAGACCTGCCGCTGGTGTTGAAGGTGAGGTCAGCCTTAGCATAAAACTCCGCCCGGCTTTCCAGCGTCAGGCGAATGTCATCCACGCCATTACGGTTGCCAGGAAGCTGACGCACGTCGCCCTGGGCCAGCACGCGGCTAAAATGGTCCTCAGGTGTGGCCTGCAACCAGATGGTGAGGCAATTGGCCAGCAACCGGTCGAATGTGGAGCTATCTCCCACCAGCCCGCCCGCGGTGGCGATAACGCAGGCGGGGTGGCTTTGCAGGGTTTCCTCCAGCGCCTGGCGTTCGTAACGGCGATAGGCATTGGAGCCATAAAGCGCCTGAATTTCGATCGGCGCACAACCGGCGAGGCGCGTGATCTCGGAACGCAATTCAACAAATGGCAATCCAAGCCGGGCCGCAACCATTTGCCCCAGCGTTGATTTGCCAGCCCCGCGCAACCCGATCAGCGCGATGCGGCTGTTGCGGGCGGACGAGGTGCGGCTTTCCACGCTGCCGAACAGCTCGTTCAAAGCGCGTAGTGCGCGGTCTATCGCGGGTGCTTCCCGCCCATGCAGAATCCGGCGGATGGAGAGCCATTCAGGTGTTGCGGTGGTTTCATCGCCCAAAAGCTCGGCCAGAGCGCAATCTAGCGCCTGCGCCACCTGCGCCAAAACCAGGATGGAAACATTACCGGTGCCAGATTCAAGGTTGGCCAGATGTCGCTCCGAAACGTCAGCCTCTTCGGCCAGAACACGGCGGGTCATGCCCCGGCGTGCGCGCAGCAGCTTCACGCGCTTGCCCAGGCCGGAAAGGATTTCTGTTTCGTCGATCGGTGTCATAAGCTCTGGTTCAATTCGGAAGCCATCCCTCAACGTTAGCATTTTTTTGCCGAATCACAAAGAGGGAAGATAGGGTAAATTGTAATATATTGCATACTTCCGCCGCGCCATTTGCCCATGGGGATTCTGCCAAGTTATGCGGCCTCTTGCCCGTGCCGGGGGGCAATGCCATGTCTTGCGGCATGACAGAGCATTACGATCCGGTGGGCTGGCATGGCACCACCATTTTGTCCGTTCGCCGCAATGGCCAGGTTGTCGTGGCCGGGGATGGGCAGGTATCGCTTGGCAACACCGTTGTAAAGGGTAACGCGCGCAAGGTGCGGCGTATCGGTAATGGCAGCGTGATCGCGGGCTTCGCCGGGGCCACAGCTGACGCCTTCACTCTTCTGGAACGGCTCGAAGCGAAGTTGGAGCGCTTTCCGGCTCAGTTGGAACGCGCCTGTGTGGAACTGGCAAAGGATTGGCGGACAGACCGTTACCTGCGCCGGTTGGAGGCAATGCTGATCGTCGCGGATAAAGAACGCGGCTTCACCATCACCGGCAATGGCGATGTGCTGGAGCCCTCGGATGGCATCATCGCCATCGGCTCCGGCGGTAATTACGCACTATCCGCCGCCCGCGCGCTCATCACGGTGCCAGACCTCACGGCCGAGGAAATCGCCCGCCGGGCGATGAAAATCGCCGCGGATGTCTGCATCTACACCAACGAAAATCTGGTTGTCGAAACGATTTAATATGGAAATCCCTGTTTATTCCCCCCGGGAAACTGTCTCGGAACTCGACCGCTTCATCATCGGCCAGAATGACGCGAAACGCGCCGTGGCCATCGCTCTGCGCAACCGCTGGCGCCGCCAGCAATTGCCCGAGGAGCTGCGCGATGAAGTTGTACCCAAAAACATTCTTATGATCGGCCCCACCGGCTGCGGTAAAACCGAAATAGCCCGCCGCCTCGCCAAACTCGCCCAGGCGCCATTCCTGAAAGTCGAAGCCACGAAATTCACCGAGGTCGGTTATGTCGGGCGCGATGTGGAATCCATTGTGCGCGACCTGGTTGAAGCCGCCATCACCATGTTGCGTGAGCAGAACCGCAAGAGCGTTGAGGCAAAAGCCGAGCTGAATGCAGAAGAACGCCTGATTACCGCCTTGGTGGGCGAGAACGCCACCGCCGATACGCGGGTGAAATTCCGCCGTATGCTCCGCGCTGGCGAGCTTGAGGATAAAGAGATCGAAGTCGCGATCACTGAGGCTCAAGGCACGCCCATCGGTATGATGGACATGCCAGGAATGCCCCCCGGCTCAGGCGCCATAAACCTGAACGACATGATGAAGAACATGTTCGGCCGCCAGGCGCAGAAAAAGAAGATGCTGGTGCCGGATGCCCGCAAGGCGCTGGCCCGCGAGGAAGCCGACAAGCTGCTGGATACGGATGCGCTGACCAAGGACGCCATTGCTCATGCGGAACAGAATGGCATCGTGTTTCTTGATGAGATAGACAAGATCTGTGCCCATACCGAAGGCGGTTATCGCGGCGGCGATGTCTCCCGCGAAGGCGTGCAGCGCGATCTGCTGCCGCTCATCGAAGGCACCACCGTTTCCACCAAATACGGCCCGGTGAAAACCGATTATATTCTGTTCATCGCCTCCGGCGCGTTTCATGTCGCCAAGCCGTCAGATTTGCTACCGGAGTTGCAGGGTCGTTTACCCATCCGCGTGGAACTCAACTCCCTCAGCCGTGACGATTTCAAACGGATTCTCACGGATACAGAGCACTCCTTGTTAAAACAATATACGGCACTTTTGGGCACGGAGAATGTGGACCTGATTTTCGCGGAGGATTCGGTGGATGCCATCGCCTCGCTAGCGTTTGACATCAATGAGCGGGTAGAAAATATCGGCGCGCGCCGTCTCGCCACAGTCATCGAGAGGATGTTGGAGGAAATCTCCTTCTCGGCAACAGACCGTTCTGGCGAGTCGATTACTATTGATGCCGCTTATGTGAATGAACGCGTGGCGCCCCTTGCCGCCAAGGGCGATCTCTCGCGGTTTATTTTGTAAGGCAAGAGAGAGCCAGGCCATGAATTTTCGCATCGCTGGTTGTATAACTGCCCTGGTAGCCGCCTTAGCATTGGTTGTGGCCTATTTTGCGCAATATGGGCTGCACCTTGTGCCGTGCGAGCTTTGCCTGCTGGAACGCTGGCCGTATCGCATCACACTGGTGCTTGGCATTCTGGCGCTATTGTTTGGCGGCAAGCCAGGCCGGGTGTTCATCTTCCTCGCGGGGCTGGCCATGCTGGGCGGTGTTGCCGTCTCCTTCCTGCATGTGGGGGTGGAGTTCATCTGGTGGCCATCGCCATTACCGGAGTGCAACGGTATTCTTGCCCCCGGTGCCGCGTTGCCGTTAACGCCCGCCGTGCCCTGCGACCGCCCGGTTTATCTCATTCCCGGCCTGCCGCTCTCCATGGCGCAGATGGATTTTCTGGGTAGCTTCATTTTCACTTGCGTCCTGTTTCGCATGGCAACAAGACGGAACAGGAGGCAGGCATGAACGAGACTGTTAAACGTTTCATTCGTGTGGACCATGCCGGCGAATATGGAGCCGAGCGCATCTATGCCGGTCAGCTTGCCGTGCTGGGGCGCGGGCCGAAGGGAGACCTCCTGCGCCACATGCTGGAGCAGGAAACTGTACATAAGCAAACTTTCGAGAAACTCATGGCCGAACGCCGCGCACGCCCCACCGCCATGCTGCCGCTTTGGCATGTCGCGGGGTTCGCGTTGGGTGCCCTCACCGCCGCAATGGGTGAAAAAGCCGCCATGGCCTGCACCGTGGCGGTGGAGGAAACAATCGATGAACATTACGCTGCCCAACGAGATTCCTTAAGCGAAAGCGAAGCGGATTTGAAGGACACCATTGAGCGGTTCCGCCTGGAAGAGTTGGAACACCGCGATACCGGGCTTCAACATGGTGCGGAACAGGCCCCGGCCTATAAGCTCCTCACTGGCCTCATCCGCTTCGGTTGTAAGGCGGCCATCCGCATTAGTGAGACCGTTTAACCCGCTGCCCTCCCGCATAGCAGCTTCTCGGTCAAACACTCTGTCTTTTCTAGGCATCGCGGCTTAGGAGCGGATATGTCCGCACATTTGCCCGCCGCCCCAGCCCAGGACGGTTTGCCCCGCCCCGCCAGGTTGCGGGCGATGTTCGCGGTGGCCATGGCGGTGCTGCTTTCGGTGATGGACTATACCGTGGTCAACATCGCCATGCCGTCTATCGCGCGCGATATTCACACCACCGATTCCGCCGCCATCTGGATCGTCAATGCCTACCAGCTCGCCAATCTCATCGCCCTTTTGCCGGTGGCGACATTGGGCGAGAAATTCGGCCATGCCCGTATGTGCAGGATCGGGTTGGTGATGTTCGTCGGCGCCTCATTGCTCTGCGCCATGTCGCAAACTCTGCCGGAACTCGCCATGGCCCGCGCCATTCAGGGTGTGGGCGGTGCCTGCATCCTTGGCGTGAATGCCGCGCTCATCCGTTATATCTACCCCGCCGGCATTCTCGGCCGCGGCATTGCGCTAAACGGGTTGATCATCGCGCTTGGCGTGGCGTTGGGGCCGTCGGTTGCGGCGGCGGTGCTGTCTCTGGCGAGCTGGAAGTGGCTGTTCCTCATCAATCTGCCCTTCGGCGCGGTGGCGTTTTATTTCTCCCTCACCTCCTTGCCTGTAACCCCCCGGCTTTCGGTGCGGTTAGACCTGTTGAGCGCCGCGTTGCTGGCGGTGGCCCTCAGCGGCATCGTCACCGGCGGCGATAATTTTGCGCAAGGCCACGGCCTGTTTCCTGGCCTCGCTTTGCTGGTTCTAGGGATTGCCGCCATGGCGGTTGTCGTGCGGTTGCAGCTCACGCGGTCTCACCCGCTATTGCCGGTTGACCTGCTGGCCCGTCCCAGTTTTTCCATCGCTTTCGTCACCGGGTTTCTGTCTTTCGTCGCGTCTAATTTCTTTATCATTTCGATGCCGTTTAATCTCACCAATGTGCTGCATCGTGGGCCGGTGGAAACGGGGCTGGTTATTACCGCATGGCCTGTTGCCATCATGTTCATGGCGCTCTTCGCCGGGCGGCTGGCGGATCGTTACCCGGCGGCGTTTCTGTCATCTCTCGGCATGGCTATTTGCGGCACCGGCTTTTTGCTGTTGCGGCTTTTGCCGAATGCCCCGTCCGACCCAAACATCATGTGGCGCATCGCCGTGGCGGGCATCGGGTTTTCCCTGCTACAACCGCCCAACAACAAGGCGATGCTGATGGCAGCCCCCAAACACCGTATCGGCGGCGCTTCGGGTATGATCTCCGTCTCCAGGCTGTTCGGGCAGACGATGGGCGGCATGTTGGTGGCGCTTACCTTGGGGGTGGTGCATGTCGCTCCCACCAAATCCTGCCTGGCTTTGGCCGCCTTCACTGCCTACAGCGCGGCTGTTGTCAGTTTCTCGCGCGTGCTGGCAAAACAGGCGGATTCAGATTTTAAATCCTGAACGCCAAAAGCTCCTATCCGGCCAGAGCCTCAGCACAGGCATCCAGAATCGCATCGCAATCCATTTGATACTCCCGGTATAGCTCCGCCACCGTGCCAGACTGGCCAAAATGGTCTGGCCCCAGCGCCATCACCCGCTGCCCGCGCACCGCACCCAGCCAGGAATGTGCGGCGGGATGGCCATCCAGCACCGTCACCAATGCGGCGTTGGGTGCCAAGAGGGCCAGAATCTCCTCGATATGCGCCTGCGCCTTCACGCCTTCACGGCGGCTGCGCTGTGCCGCGCGCCAGCCTGCATAAAGCCTGTTGGGGCTGGTGATGGCCAGCAGCCCCACGCCCGGCACTTCCTCGCGCACAATCTCGAACGCTTTTTCCGCCTCCGCCACCACCGGGCCTTGATACGCGATGGCAAGTGCCGCACCTGGCTGGGGCGGCGTTATCCAATGCGCGCCAGCAATCACATGGTCAGCGTTCAGCGCCCGCGTTGGCTGTGGCATGGCGAAGTTGGAGAGTCTTAGCCACACCGCCGAGCCTTCCGGCTTTTGCATGTATTCAAAAGCGTGGCGCATCAAAATTCGTAATTCATCACAATAGGCGGGCTCAAACGCCGCCAGCCTGCCCTGCACAATGCCCAGCAGCGGTGTGTTCGTGGCCTGGTGCTGCCCGCCCTCCGCCGCCAGCGTGATGCCGGAAGGTGTGGAAATCAGCAGAAATCGCGCGTCCTGGTAGCAGGCATAATAAAGCGCATCGTGGCCGCGATTCACGAAGGGGTCGTACACGGTGCCCACTGGCAGCAGCCGGGCACCATAATGGTCATGCGCCAGCCCCGCCGCGCCCAGCAGCGAAAACAGGCTCTGCTCGGCAATGCCCAGCTCAATATGTTGCCCGCCGGGGTGCATGTCCCGCCGAGCCATTGAGGCGACCTTGTTTTTGCGGAACACATCTTCCTGTGCCTCACGCGCGAACATCCCGCGCCGGTTGATCCAGGATGTAAGGTTGGTGGAGGTTGCCACATCCGGGCTGGCGGTGACGATTGCCCGTGAAAGCGCTTCGCTCTCCCCCTGCGCCCGGCCAATCTCGGAGAGGATCTCCCCGAAGCCGCCTTGCGTGCTCATCCGCCGTCCGGCGGTGCGTGGGCCGGGCAGGGCTTCGGGCACCGGCACCAGAGGCGCTTGCAGCCGCCGCCCGGTGGGGGAAAGCAGTTGCGCGAAAGGCACCTCTTTTATCATCTGCTCCACCAGATGCGGGTGCGCCAGCCCTTCCAGCTTGTCCCATTCATGGCCGGGGCGAATGTTCATTGCGGCCCGGAATTCATCCATCTGCGCCGGCGTCATCAACCCGGCATGATTATCCTTATGCCCGGCCAGGGGGAGCCCGTTGCCTTTTATCGTGTGGGCCAGAAACAGGGTTGGTTGATCTGAAATTGCCGCCTGCCCGAAGCCTGTGGTCAGCGCGGCCAAATCATGCCCGCCCAGATTGGTCATCAGCCCCGCCAGCTCGGCATCGTTCAGCGGGTCGATGATCGCGCGCAGGCCCCGGCTCTTGCCCATGTCTTGCAGCAGGGCCTCGCGCCAGGCGCCGCCGCCCTGGAAGGTGAGGGCGGAGTAAACGGAGTTTGGGCATTCATTCAGCCAGCCGCGTAAGGATGAGCCACCAGGCCGCGCAAACGCCGCCTGCAACGCCCGGCCATAGCGCAACGTGACCACGCGCCAGCCCATGTCCCTGAACATGCCCTCAAACCGGCCAAACAGCCGGTCTGGCATCACGGAATCCAGGCTTTGGCGGTTGCAATCCACCACCCACCATACGTCCCGCACATCATGTTTCCAGCCTTCCAGCAGGGCTTCGTAGATATTGCCCTCGTCCATTTCGGCGTCGCCCGCCACGGCCACATTGCGCACCCGCGGCAAACCGGGCCTGGCCAGCCCATGCGCCTGCACGTAATCCTGGACGAGTGCGGAAAAGCTGGTGATTGCCACGCCCAGCCCGACAGAGCCGGTGGAAAAATCGATTTCAGCCCCGTCCATCGTGCGCGAAGGGTAGGCCTGCGCCCCACCCAAGCCCCGGAAGGCTTCCAGTTTTTCGCGGCTCTGCCGGCCAAACAGATAATTAACAGCGTGCAGCACGGGCGAGGCGTGGGGCTTTACCGCCACACGGTCCTGCGGGCGGAGCGCACCGAAATAAAGTGCCGCCATAATCGAGGTTACAGAGGCGCAAGAGGCCTGGTGCCCGCCGATTTTCTCACCGGTGGGGCTTGCGCGGAGATGATTGGCATTATGGATAATCCAGGCAGAGAGCCAGAGCAGCTTACGCTCTATGGCTGCCAGCGTTTCCAAACTGCCCGTGCTTTGCCCCAGCGGCCGCATGTCGTTCATGCACGCAGTATAATGCGTTTTATGATCTGGTAAAATGCGCGTGCCAATCAAGAAAGGGAGGGCTTTACCCTTGCGCCAGCCGCCCCAGCAACGGCGGCAAATCCTCGGCCAGCATTCCTGCCCCGGCCTCGTTTGCAGCTTCACCATGCAGCCAAACGCCAGCGCAGGCGGCGGAGAAGGGCGCCATGCCGCGCGCCAGCAAGGCTGCGATCAGCCCGGCCAGAACATCCCCCGTGCCGCCGGTGGCAAGCCAGGCGGGCGCATTGGCGTTTATGGTGGCATTGCCATCCGGTGCGGCGATCACCGTGTCCGGCCCTTTCAGTACCACGACCGCGCCGGTGAGCATTGCGGCGCGGCGAGCGGCGGCCAGTTTGTCCGGCCCAACGGGGCCAAACAACCGGACAAATTCGCCCTCATGCGGCGTGATAACCGATACCCCGCGCAAACGTTCCGGTGTTCCGGCACAGGCGGTCAGCGCATCGGCGTCGGCCACGATGGCCAGCCCTCCGGCCGCCACCAGCCGTGCCAGCTTTTTGCCAGCCATTTCAACACCCAGCCCCGGCCCTACCACCCAGGTTTTGCGGCGCTTATCTTCCAGCAGCACCCTTAGTTTCTCATGCCGCAGCAAGATCCCGGCCTCAGGCAATGCTGCGGCGTGCCTTGCCGCGATGCTTACCATACCAGCCCCCGCGCGCCGCGCCGCCATGGCCGCCAGTCGGGCGGCACCGGGCAGCGAGCCTGAGAGAATGGTCACATCCCCGTTGCTGTATTTATGCCCGGTGGCCCCGCGCGGCGGCAGGGTGAATAAGGCCGGGCTGTTTTCCCAGGTTTCCGGCCCCACTTGCCGGATGATTGCATCCGGCATCCCGATATCGCGCAGCAGCACCTCTCCGCACAAAGTTCGGCCAGGAAACAGCAGATGCCCTGGCTTCTTGCGCACGAAAGTGATGGTGAATTCCGCCTGGGGGGCAAAGCCGCGCATTTGCCCGGTGGTGCCATCCAGCCCGGAAGGTACGTCCACCGCCACAACTCGTCTGGCCGCCTTCAGCAGCGCGATGGTTCGCTCGTCCAAGTTTCGCGAGAGTCCGGCCCCGAAAATCGCGTCGACCACCAGCCCGGCGCGCGCGGCTTCTTCCGGCGTCGCCTCACGGAAATCCCGCACCCGCACCGGCCAACCTTCTTGCGCCAGGTAACGCGCCGCCACTTTGCCGTCCCCGCCATTATTCCCTGGCCCGGCCAACACCAGCGCCGGCACTTTCTGACAACGCTGCATGATGCAGCTGGCGATGGCGCGCCCGGCGGCCTCCATGAGCGTTTCGGTGTTGGCCGCTAGCGCATCCGCCCGGGCCATCTGCGCAGGGGTTAGCAGCGCGCCTGCAAAATTCTCTGGCTGTTCAAAGGAATATGCCATTTACTGCACCTGCACAGAAAGAGGCTGCTGATATGGGACAGATTATCGCGGTTGCACAGCAAAAAGGTGGCGCGGGCAAGACCATGATCGCGGCTCAGTTTGGTGTGGCACTAGCGGAAGCGGCAAAAGTCGTGCTTCTGGATATCGACCCGCAAGCCAGCCTCACCGCCTGGGGCCGCCTGCGCGCCGCATCTCCCAAGGCGGCACCCGGCGTGGAAGTGCTCACTGTTTCCGGTTGGCGGCTGGCCAATGAGTTGGAAAAACTGAAACATGCCTATGATTATGTGTTGGTGGATACACCGCCGGTGATCGACAGCGATGCCAGGCGTGCGATTCGTGGCGCAGACCTGGTGTTGGTGCCGCTCAACCCCGCCCCGCCTGATTTATGGGCCGCAGAGGGCACATTGAAACTGGCGGCCGAGGAACACCGCCCGGCGGCATTATTGTTCAACCGCGCCCCCGCGGCCTCGCGCCTGCGCAAGCGGCTGGAAGCCGAAATTGCCGCGCGGCGGCTTACCCTGCTGCCTATGGCGCTTGCCAACCGTGCAGGCTATGCCAATGCTTTTGCCGATGGTCTGGGTGTTACCGA
Organism: Pseudomonadota bacterium; assembly: GCA_021808055.1. The sequence goes on from JAKBCH010000027.1 coordinate 26,218, forward strand.
AGCGGGCCCGGCCACACAAGCGGCGGAGGAGCTGCGTGCGGCTGTGCGGGCTCTCCTGGGGCTGCTTGCTTAACGCTGCGTAAAAAAAATGAAAAAAACTTCCACTGCTTTGTCGTAAAACTGCAAAAAAAAGCATGTTGGAGGCTTGTCACCGTGACACTTTTCAGCCACAAACCAATCGCGGAATATATAACCGTCGCCTGAACGCATTCGATAGGTTGCGAACGGTGAGCGGGGCAGTAAATGTCAGTCGCCAAGTTTAGGGAGCAAAAAACAAGGCA
>JAKBCH010000098.1 GCA_021808055.1 Pseudomonadota bacterium
CCGCCCGCCGCCGCCTGCTGGACCCAAGCGGGGTGGAGGTTGCGATTACCGGCGGCGAATATGACCTGCTGGTGGCGCTGCTAGACCGGCCAAACCGCGTGCTGACCCGCGACATGCTGCTGGATTTGCTACGCGGGCGCCAAGCCGGGCCGTTTGACCGCGCGATCGACGTGGCGGTTTCGCGCCTGCGCCGCAAGCTGGAGGATGACGGGCGCAACGCCCAGCTTATTAAAACCGTGCGGGGTGGCGGTTATGTGCTGTCCACGCCCGTGGAGCGGCTTTGAGGCTCTGCCTGCTGCCGCAAAGCCTGGCGCGGCGCACCATTCTGTTCCTGCTGGTGGGGTTCGCCTTTATCCAGATGCTCGGGCTGCTGGTGCACACGGTCAACCAGATCAAGCTGGAACGGTTGGTGGATGAGCAGGAATTCGCCACCCGTGCCGCCATCATCTACCGCCATATCGCCCTGGCCCAGCCTGGAGACCGGGCGATGGTGGCTGCCAAGGAGCCCGTGCCCAAAGACGATACCGTAAGCCTGACGCTAAACCCGCCGCTGGAGGGCACGGTGCGGATGCCCTTGCCGATGGCCGAGGCTGTACGGGCCGGGATTTTTAGTTATGGCATACCACCCAACCTGCGCCCGCGCGGAATTGTGTTGCGGGTGGCGCTGCATCCGCTTCGGCTGATTGTGAGCTTTGGCCTGCCGGATGGGCTGTTGTTTCCGCTACCCATGCCAGGAGGGCCAACGCCCGATGGCGCCCCGCCGGATATGATGTGGCCTCCGCCGGACCAATTATTGCCGCCCTTGATGTGGCTGACCGTCACCACGGAGCTGCATCCGCCGGCACCTTGGCGCTCGCCCGGGTTTGCCACAGCCTTCATTGTGATGATGTTGCTGGGCGGCGTGGTGATTACCCTGGCGGTGCGGCAGCTGCTGGTGCCGGTGAAAACACTGGCCGCGGCGGCGGAACTTTTTGGGCGCGACGTGGTAAACGCCAAACCCCTGCCGGAGGTAGGGCCAAGCGAGATCGTCACCGCCGCCCGCGCCTTTAATACCATGGCGGCGCGTATCCGCCGGTTTGTGGAAGACCGCACCTTTCTGCTCACCGCCATTGGGCATGATTTGCGCACGCCGATCACGCGGCTGAAGCTGCGCGCGGAATACATGGAAGATGACGAGCAGCGCGCGAAGATGCTGGCGGACCTTGACGAGATGGAAGCCATGGTTTCCGCCACCCTCGCCTTTGGCAAGGACATTACCACCACCGAGCCGCTGGCCCGGTTGGACCTTGCCAGCCTGCTGCGCACCATCGTGGATGAAACCGCCGATATGGAGCCTGAGCGCGCGGCGGCAACAGATTATCAGGGCCCGCAGCATTTGCCCATCAATGCGCGGCCGCTGGCGCTAAAGCGCGCGCTGAGCAATCTCATCACCAACGCGGTGAAATACGGCGATGCCGCGCGGGTAACGCTGCACGCCCCGGCGAAGGGCGTGGTGCGGATCGATATCGACGATGAAGGCCCTGGCATTCCGCCTGAAGAGATGGAGCGTGTGTTCGAGCCATTTCGGCGGCTGGAGACCAGCCGCAACCGCGAGACCGGCGGCTCCGGGCTGGGGCTTTCCATCGCCCGCAATATTGTGCGCGCCCATGGCGGGGATATTGTGCTGACAAACCAGGAAAAAGGCTTGCGGGTGACGGTAACGCTGCCGGTTTAGAGTGCGATGGCTTCAGGTCTGCTCGCACAGCAAGCGAGCCTAAAGTCATCGCACTCTAAGGCCGGCGCACCCTAAACAGTCGATAGACATTTCAGCATCCCCCGCATAAGCTCGGCGAGATGGTTTCTCGTGAGAGAATGAAAAGGGAACCGGGTGAAAATCCTGGGCTGCCCCCGCAACTGTCAGCGGAGAGCCAGCCGCCAATTGCCACTGGGAAACCGGGAAGGCGGCGGAAGGTGAAGACCCGCGAGCCAGGAGACCTGCCATCGATGAGCGTCAGCGTAAACGCATCGGGCGGGGTGTCCTGGTGGGAGAGCCTTTTGCCGGGCGAGCCTTGTTTGCGATGACAACGCTTGAACGAGGCAAAAAATTTATGGAACAAATCTTCAAAGGCGACGCCAGGCTGCGCGCCAAACTCATTTTCATCTATCTGTTTCTGGTGGCGCTGAATATCGGCGCCTGGACCTGGGCGCTTATCTGCTTCCACAACCAGCCGGTGATGCTGGGCACGTCTCTGCTGGCTTACACGTTCGGCCTGCGCCACGCGGTGGACGCCGACCATATCGCGGCCATAGACAACGTAACCCGCAAGCTGATGCAGCAGGGCAAGAAGCCTGTTGCAGTGGGGTTCTTCTTTTCCATCGGCCATTCGCTGGTGCTGCTGATCGGCGTGATGATGATCGCGCTCGCGGCGATGACGTTGACGGATAAGTTCAATCACTACAACAACGTCGCCAATATTTGCGGCACGTTGGTGTCCACCGGCTTTCTGCTGCTCATCGCGGCGATGAATCTGATGATTGCGGTTTCGGTGTATCGAAGCTTTGTGAATGTGCGGCGCGGCGGGGCCTATGTGGATGAAGATTTCGATCTGCTGCTGAACAAGCGCGGCGTACTGGCGCGTTTATTCCGCCCGCTGTTCCAGCTTGTGCATGAAAGCTGGCATATGGCGCCGCTCGGGTTTTTGTTTGGGTTGGGGTTTGATACCGCGACGGAGGTGACGCTGCTTGGCATTGCCTCCACGCAAGCCATGCACGGTATGGGGCTTTGGTCGATTCTTGCCTTTCCGCTGCTGTTCGCGGCCGGAATGTCGCTGATTGACACGACGGACGGCATCATGATGCTTGGTGCATATAACTGGGCATTCGTGAAGCCAATACGCAAACTATATTACAATCTCACCATCACGATTGTGTCCGCCATGGTGGCGCTGGTGGTTGGCGGCATAGAGGGGCTGGGGCTGATTGCCGATGAATTCGGGCTGCAAGGCCGGTTCTGGGGTGGCATCGGCGCGCTGAACGATCATTTCGGGGCGCTCGGCTATATCATCATTGGCATCTTTGCGGCGAGTTGGCTGGTTTCCACATTGATCTATAAGTTCAGGCGTTATGATGAGATGGAAATCGTGGAGTAGAGTCGCGCCAGAGTTCTGGGTGTTTAAATTCGGTACCCCAAACGAAGGTGAAGGCTAGGAAGAGGGAGGTTGTAATTACGTGGGCGGGTTTCGACCCAAGTCGGGCATAGGTCGGCTTGGGAGGTGCTCTCATGAGCAGACGTTCGGCCGTCTGAGGCTACCGAAACTTTCCCTATTGTTTGGTGGTATCCAGCGAACGCTTCTTCATGGCCAAGAGTATGCATGCTAAGAGTATGTAATGAACATCTGCATCTTTTGTCCAACTGTGCTAACCCCAGATACGAAGCCTGAGCATATTTGGCTAAACGCGCTCGGGGGGCGTGCCACCACTCGTGGCGTCATTTGTTCAGGATGCAACAATACATTCGGATCTATAATTGACACTGCACTTGCAAGCCAAGTTCAGGATCTTCGTACACTGCTTAATTTGTCGTCCGGAGACAGAAGAACGCCACCGCCGTTGCAAGTAACCATTGAGGAAAATCAGAAATTTGTCGTTTGGCCTGATGGCCGGATAGAGCTGAGACAGAAGCCATTTATAATCGAAAAACGAAGCGACGGCGGATTTGACGTTACCATTAAAGCAAAAGACTTGGAACACGTTGACAGTCTTATCCCTCATGTCGCTGCGGCCATCGGAATCTCAGAAGAAAATCTAAGAAATCAATTAGGGCGGGCGAATGCGCGTGAAATTATACAACCTGGTCCACAGGTAACAAGAAATATGGCATTTGGTGGCCATGATCCGTTGCGATCGCTTGCCAAATCGTGCCTTGTCTTATGGAATAAGAGTGGGCAGGATAATGCGATCAAAGAATCTCCCTTTGACGCCGTCAAAGTGTTCGTCACACGTGGTGATCAAACATTTTTGTCAAATAAGATAAAATTAGACGGACGCCCAATTCCAGGCGCAGACATCCTTGCAAGTAAATTCGGTCCAATTTTCAACCTTATTTTTGTCAAAAGCGACAGTAACGGAAAAATACTTGCTTATGTAGGTAACTATAACACAGCATACTGGCGTATAGTCATTGCCGAGGCGGGCGGAATGCCCAACCGAACGGTTGGGTTGGTCTCCAACCCTCTTAACCCAAATAACTGGTCGTATCTACCAAACTATGGGTTTGACCTTGATATTTCCTGGCTAGAGACACCTACTATTGATGAATCAAGTAGAAATCCAGGAGACTCTATCGGCGCCGCACTCAAAGACCATACTGAAAAGCAGCAAGAACAGCATATCCACGAAATGCTTATCGACACGTTTCGGGAATGCCAGATCAGCGAAGGCAGCGTCATTACCGAAGAAGCGATAGAAAGATTTTCTCAACGCTTCGCTCTTTGGCTGTTACGAGCCAAAACAGATCGCCCCCTTTCAAGCGAAGAAATTAATTCGCTAATATCTTTGAATAAGGGCTGACTAATTCTTGCCATCAAGTAGGAACCACCTTACTGCCAGTCAGGACCGGATGTGGGTTGAGCGTCTAATTTCTTGTAGGAGTGGTCCAAAAGTCGCCATTCCGCTATCCCCTACCCGGTCACTGGTTGTCGCGTAACTCGTAAATTATGCGACAGGCTATAGTGAGGCACAACCGATTGTTTTTCCTTGCATTCATTTGTCCCGCGTTTTTGCCGCAAAGCACTTTTTGAACGCGACAAAATTAGCGACACTTACGTTTCGCTTTTGCGGGGATCGGCTGCTTTAGGGGCAGGCCCCAGCCTCGCGAATGACCATATCGGGTCGTCATCTGCCAGAGCGTCCTTGGGTCTCCAATGGCAGCTAATGCTATTCTCCGCTCCGAAGCGGTCTGACCGCTTACGGCCCAAGTTCGCCCTTCATCCCTGCCGCCGCAAAATATAGATATCCATAATCCACCCATACTCCGCCCGTGCGGCGGCGCGAATTTGCCTAATCTCCGGCCCGGTATCCGCTAGCGTGCCGGCGCGGATTATCTGCCGCTCCATGCCCAGATACGCGCCCCACCAGATGTGCACACCCTCCGGGTCCAGCACCTCAAACGCGCAGCCTGCATCCAGCATCACCACCAGCGTATCAACACCCGCAGGCCAGCCGCCTTCGCGCAATTGCCGCCCGGTGGTAACCAAAAAGGATTGGCCGATTTCGTTCAGCACCATCGCATGCGCCGCTGTCAGCCCCTGGATGGCGGTGATGCCGGGGACCACCCGCACATCCATCTTCAGCCTTGCCGCAATCCGCAAGCTGCTGTCGTAAAGCGATGGGTCGCCCCATACCAGCAGCGCCGCCTCGCCGCCGTGTGGCAGTTCCCGGCCCAATATGTCCCGCCACCGCGCGGCAATGGCATCGTGCCATTCATCCACGCCTTCCTTGTAAT
>JAKBCH010000028.1 GCA_021808055.1 Pseudomonadota bacterium
GGGCAGGTGGTCATGCAGGAAAGGCAGGAGAGGCAGCGGTCGATATGCTTCACCACATCCGGGCTGGGGCGGCGCTCATTCTCCAGCATATCCTTCATCAAATAAATCCGCCCGCGCGGGGAGTCCAACTCATCGCCCAGCAACACATAGGTGGGGCAGGTGGCGGTGCAGAAGCCGCAATGCACGCATTTGCGGATGACAGACTCTGAGGCCGCCATTTGCGGGTTTGCAAGCTGAGCAGGGGAAAAATCAGTTTGCATTGGGTTCGTCCAGAAAGCGGTTGGTCTCGAACACGCAAAGTGGGTCGAACGCCCGGCGCACGCGGCGGGAGAGTGCCTCAATGCCGGGCGGTTGCGGATGCAGAGCCGGAATGCGCGCGCGCAATTCCGCCGGGGCGCGGGCCAGTGCGGCGTGGCCGCCCGCTATCTCTGCCTGGGCGCGGATGGTCTCCTCATGCCCGGCAAGGGCAAGCCAGATGAGCCCGCCCGCCCAATCCGCCACATAATGGCCGCCAAGCTCGGCCAGCGGCGTGATGGCGGCAAGCGCCTGGCGCGGCGGCAGGCTAAGCCGCCAGAGCGGCGGTTCCGGCGGCAAGGCCGCACCACCCTGGCAGGCGGCCCATAAAGGTGCCGACTCAGCCTCGCCTAAGGCTTCCGGCGCGCCATAATGCGCCCGCGCGGCGGTGAGATGGACGCGGCGGGCGGCGACGGAAGGGCCAAAACCATCGAGCCGGATGAGCGTCGCCTGGCCGGGCAAATATGCGGCGGCGGCAACATCCACGGGCTGGCGCATGGCTTCGCGCATCAAGGCAAACGCTGGCTCATCCGCCAGGCCGCGCCAAAGAAGAGTCAGGCGTTCCGGCGGGCGGGGCAGCAATTTCAGCGTCACTTCCGTAAGCACGGCAAGCCGCCCCCAGGAGCCGCAAAGCAACTTTGGCAGGTCGTAGCCGGTAACATTCTTCACCACTTTCGCCCCGGCACGGAAGGCTTCACCTCGGCCGGAAACGGCCTCGAATCCCAGCAGATGATCGCGCACCGAACCAGCCGAAATGCGCCGCGCCCCCGCCACACCCGCCGCGATAATTCCGCCAATGGTGGAGCCTTCCGCCCCCCAGGGTTCAAACGCGAAGCCCTGGTTTTTTTTTGCCACCGCCGCGTTTAATTCCGCCAGGGTGGTGCCCGCGCGGGCGGTGAGCACCAGCTCGGCGGGGTCGTATTCGATAATACCCGAGAGCGCCCGCAGGCAAAGCTGCGCCGCCACGCGGTTGGGCGCACCGAAATCCGCGCGGGTGCCACCACCCAGAATTTCCAGCTTCGTGCCGCCGCTTACCGCGTTGGCAACAATGCTGCATATCTCTTCAATGTTTTGCGGCTGATGCATGGCTCAGAACCGCGGCAGTTCAGGAAACGGCAACTGGCCCTTATGCACATGCATATGCCCCAGCTCCGCGCAGCGGTGCAGCGTGGGAAAAACCTTGCCGGGGTTCAGCAGCAATTCCGGGTCAAAGGCGCATTTCAACCGCTGCTGCTGGCGCAAATCAACTTCGGAAAACATCACCGGCATCAGATCACGCTTTTCCACGCCCACGCCATGCTCGCCGGTGAGCACCCCGCCCACCTCCACACAAAGCCGCAGAATATCCGCGCCGAACTCCTCCGCACGTTCCAACTCGCCCGCCTGGCTGGCGTCGTAGAGAATGAGGGGGTGCAAATTGCCATCCCCCGCATGGAACATGTTGGCGACACCAAGCCCGTATTGCACGGAAAGCTCGTTCATCCGGCGCAGCACAAAAGGCAGTTTGCCGCGCGGAATCGTGCCATCCATGCACAGATAATCCGGCGAGATGCGGCCCACCGCCGGAAACGCCGCCTTGCGCCCGGCCCAGAAGGCGAGGCGCTCGGCCTCATCGCGCGAAACACTGAGCGTAACCGCGCCGTTCTTGCGGGCGATGGCCTCCACCTCGCGCAGCAGATGCTCGCACTCCGCCGCAGGGCCATCCAGCTCCACAATCAGCAGTGCTTCCACATCCAGCGGGTAACCCACCTGCACAAAGGCCTCGGCAGCGTGAATGGCGGGTTTGTCCATCATCTCCATGCCAGCGGGAATAATACCATTCGCGATAATCTCCGCCACGCATTGCCCGGCTTCTTCCACGCTGGCAAAGCCGATAAGCAAAGCGCGGGCGGTCTCAGGCTTGGGCAAAATCCTTACGGTCACTTCCGTCACCACGCCCAGCAGCCCTTCCGAGCCGACGGTGATGCCGAGCATATCCAGCCCCGGCGCATCCAGCGCCTTGCCGCCGAAGCGCAGAATCTCGCCTTCCATGGTCACGAACTGCACGCCCAGCACGTTATTGGTGGTAAGCCCGTATTTCAGACAATGCACGCCGCCGGAATTTTCCGCCACATTGCCGCCGATGGAACAGGCGATCTGGCTGGAAGGGTCTGGCGCGAAATAAAACCCCTCGCCTTCCACCGCCTTGGTGATGGCGAGGTTGGTGACACCCGGCTGCACCACGGCCAACCGATCCTCGTAATCGATCTCCAGAACTTGCTTGAACTTGCCCATGCCGAGCAGCACAGCATCCGCCAGCGGCAGCGCCCCGCCAGAGAGCGAGGTGCCGGAGCCGCGCGGCACCACCTTAATTTTTTGCGCGTGACAATAGGAAAGAACCGCCGCCACCTGCTCCACCGTTTCCGGTAGCACCACCAGCATCGGCGGCTGCCGGTAGGCGGTGAGACCATCGGTTTCATAAGGCCGCAATTCCGCCGGGCGGTCGATCACGCCTTCACCTGGCACAATCCGCCGTAAAGCTGCGATAATCTCGTCCCGGCGGGCGAGGATACGCTGGTCCGGCAGGGGCATTTGCAAGGGCATGGCGGCATCCTACACGCCAGCGTCAGCGCCCGCCAGCGCCCGCGGATTGGTTTGGCCTCTCATGTAATCTATACTCGCCCGTGCGGCTGGGCGAAGGGTAACGCAACACATGGCAAGCGTGGATTTGAACAGCGATCTTGGCGAAGGCTACGGTGCCTGGAAAATGGGCGATGACGCAGCGATGCTCGGCATCGTCTCCAGCGCCAATATCGCCTGCGGGTTTCACGGCGGCGACCCGGCAGGAATGTTAAAAACCGTGCGGCACGCGGCAGCCCACAATGTTACCATCGGCGCGCATGTCTCCTACCCAGACAGGGCTGGCTTTGGCCGGAGAGATATGGATTTATCCAGCGAGGAGCTGATTGGCGACGTTATCTACCAGATCGGCGCACTGATGGGCATGGCCAGGGCGGCGGGCGCGCAAGTGCGCTACGTAAAACCGCATGGCGCGCTCTATAATCATATCGCGCATAATGAGCGCCAGGGGCTCGCGGTTATCAAAGCCATTAAAATGCTTGACCCCGCGCTGGTGCTGATGGGCCTTGCCGGTACGCCGGGGCTGGAGCTTGCCCGCGCCGAAGGGCTGGCGGTAATGCCCGAAATTTTTGCAGACCGCGGTTACACGCCGCAAGGTCTCCTCGTTTCCCGCAGCGCCCCCGGCGCCGTGCTGCATGACGCAGACCAGGCCGCACAGCGAATGCTGAAATTTGTGCGCACCGGTATGCTCACCGCTAATGACGGCACGGCGCTGCGGATCGCGGCGGGGTCCATCTGCGTGCATGGCGACAGCCCCAATGCCGTGGCCATGGCGCAAACCATCCGGCATGTGTTGGAAACTGAGGGCATAACGGTTAAATCTTTTGCCTGACATGCGCTTTCTGCCGGTAAACCGCCATAGCTTTATGGTTGAGCTGCCAAACCTTGAGGAAACCCAAGGGCTTTTGCGCGCGCTGCGGGAAACGCCCTTGCCGGGCGTTGAGGAGATTATTCCAGCCGCGCGTACATTGCTGCTCCGCTTCACGCCAGAGATTGTAAAAGCCGAGGCACTGGCTGGGCAGATTGCGAGGCTTGGCATTGATTCAGCACCACCGCCGGATGGCCCACTTGTGGAAATACCGGTGGTGTATGACGGCGAGGATTTGGCCGAAGTCTCCATGCTCACCGGCCTGAGCGTGGCCGAGATGATCCGCCGCCATGGCGAAGCCGAATATCTCGTGGCGTTTTGCGGTTTCGCGCCCGGCTTTGGCTATCTGGTGGGCGGTGATGCCGCCTTGGCCGTGCCGCGCCGCAAAACCCCGCGCACCCGCATTCCGGCGGGGGCGGTGGCGCTGGCGGGGGAATTCACCGGCATCTACCCGCGCGCCAGCCCCGGCGGCTGGCAGATTATCGGCACCACGCCGGTAAAGATGTGGGATTTAGCGCGCACCCCGCCGGCTTATTTTCAGCCAGGCTACCGCGTGCGGTTTGTTAAGCCTGGCGGCCCTGAAAGGGCGTTTTACATGCCCGTGGCTGAAACACCAAAGGCTGAGGCAAGCGCAGTGCAATTCACCATCCTCGCAGCTCCGCTGCCCGCCCTGTTGCAGGATCTCGGGCGGTTTGGCGAGGCGCGCCAGGGCGTTTCCACCTCCGGCGCGCTGGATTGCGGCGCGCTCAAATCCGCCAACCGCCTTGTTGGCAATGATGAAGCCACAGCCTGCCTGGAACTCACCGCAGGCATAAGGTTCCGCAGCAGCGGGGCAACGGTGATCGGCCTTGCCGGGGCGCCGCGTGGCATCCAGCTTTGCAACGCCGCCGGGCAGGTTTTGCGCGCGGAGCCTTACACACCCATCGCGCTGGAAGCGGGGGATGAAATAACACTGGCCAACGCGGAGGCGGGTGTGTGCAGCTATCTCGCCGTACGCGGTGGTTTCAAAATTGAAAAAACCCTTGGCAGCGCCTCAAGAGATACGCTCGCAGAAATCGGGCCTGAGCCGGTGGGTGCCGGGCGCGTGTTATCGGTTCGGGAAGCGGCAGACCTCAGCGCTGTCTCGTTGCATGAAGCACCATCCTTCGCGTTTCCGAAATCTGATAAAACCATCACGCTGGACCTCACCCTTGGCCCACGAACAGATTGGTTCACAAAAGAGGCGCTGGCGTTGCTGGCCAACACAGACTGGCAGGTTACACCGCAATCCAACCGTATCGGCCTGCGGCTCACTGCGCCGCCAAGCCTTGCCCGCGCCAGAACGCAAGAGCTGCCCAGCGAAGCCGTGGTGCGCGGCGCGGTGCAAGTGCCGGCCGATGGCAAGCCCTTGCTGTTCCTGGCAGACCATCCGCTAACCGGCGGCTACCCCGTTATCGGCGTGGTGGCGGAACATCACCTCAATCTCGCCGGGCAAATTCCCGTGGGGGCGAAAATCCGCTTCCGACTCCTCGCCCCGTTTCAGGACATTACGCCATGAAAAAAATCCTCATCGCCAACCGTGGTGAAATCGCCATACGGATCATCCGCGCCTGCAAGGATTATGGGGTGCAATCTGTCGCAATGTATGCAGACCCGGATGCGGAGGCTTTGTTCGTGCAACTGGCCGATGAAGCCTATGCGCTGCACGGCGCATCCCCGGCTGAAACTTACCTTAATATCAGCAAAATTTTGCAAATCGCCCAGCGCGCTGAGGCCGATGCCATTCATCCCGGCTATGGTTTTCTCTCTGAACGTGCGGAATTCGCCCGCGCGGTGGTGGATGCCGGGCTGGTCTGGATCGGCCCGGATGCGGAGGTGATCGCCGCACTGGGCGACAAAGTTTCCGCCCGGCGCATCGCGCAAGCGGTCGGCGCGCCGCTGGTGGCGGGCAGTTCTGGTCCGGTGGCAACGGCGGAAGAGGCTGTGGCTTTTGCCAAACAGCACGGCCTGCCCATGGCCATTAAAGCTGCCCATGGCGGCGGCGGGCGCGGCATGAAAGTGGCCCGCAAGCTGGAGGAGGTGGCGGAGCTTTACGATTCCGCTGTGCGCGAGGCCATCACCGCCTTCGGGCGCGGCGAATGCTATGTGGAACGGTTTCTGGATCGCCCCCGTCATGTCGAAGCGCAGATCATCGCCGACAAGTACGGCAACGTGCTGGTGCTCGGCACGCGGGACTGCTCGCTTCAGCGCCGCAACCAGAAACTGATCGAGGAAGCGCCAGCACCTTTCATCACTGATGCGCAGCGCCACACCATCGAGGATTCTGCCAAACGCATCTGCGCGGCAGCCAAGTATTCAAGTGCGGGCACGGTGGAGTTTCTGCTGGGGCAGGACGGCACAATTTCGTTTCTTGAAGTGAACACCCGCCTGCAAGTGGAACACACAGTCACGGAGGAAACCACCGGGGTTGACATCGTGATTGAGCAGTTTCGCATCGCCGAAGGCAAGGCCCTGGCATTTTCCGAAGCCCCGCCGCGCGGCCACGCCATCGAATTCCGTATCAACGCCGAGGACCCCGCCAAAGGCTTTCTGCCCACCCCTGCCCTCATTACCCGGTTTGCACCCCCCAGCGGTCCCGGCGTGCGGCTGGATAGCGGGGTGGTCTCCGGCTCCATCATCCCCGGCCAATATGATTCGCTCATCGCCAAACTCATCGTCACCGGCAAAACCCGCGATGAAGCCCTCGCCCGTGCCCGCCGTGCCCTGAGCGAATTCCAGATCGAGGGCCCCGCCACCGTGCTGGCCTTTCATCAGGCGGTGTTGAGCCACCCGGATTTCACCGGCGAAAATGGCTTTAACATCCATACAAGCTGGATCGAGACTGATTTTCACGCCGACCTCACCCAAACCCCTCGCCCGGCCCCAATGGAGGAACACGGCTTGCTCCGCCTGCCCGTGGAAATTAATGGCAAACGCCATCAAATCGGCCTGCCCCGCGCCGTCCTGGCTGGGCTTTCCTCAGCCGCCCCTGCCATCGCGGCCACCCAAACCGTGCCGGAAAACGCGATAAAAGCCCCCGTTGCGGGCAGCATCCTGGCCTGGAAAGTGGCGGACAAGGCCGAGGTGGGCCAAGGCGATCTCATCGCGGTGATGGAAGCGATGAAGATGGAGGTGCAAATCACCGCACCCCGCCCCGGCACCCTCCGGCTGCAAGCCGCACAAGGCACCTTCCTGAACGCGGGGGACAGCATCGCCGATTACGAATAACTGCCCGCAGGTTCACGCCCCGGCCAAGTTGTTCTAAGACCCGCGGCAGTTTCCCACCGCCGAGGTTTTTTAAGTGATCCGCCTGGACAATATCAGCAAGCAGAACGGCCCCCGCCTCATTTTCATCGAGGCATCGGCGGCTTTGCAGAAGGGCGAGAAAATCGGCCTGGTCGGCCCCAACGGGGCGGGCAAATCCACGTTGTTCCGCCTTATCACCGGCCAGGATGAGCCGGATGAAGGCCAGATTTTAACCGACAAAGGCATCACCATCGGCCTGTTCAGCCAGGATGTGGGCGAAATGGCGGGCCATAGCGCCGTGGCGGAGGTGATGAACGGCGCCGGGCCGGTAAGTGTTGTGGCCGCCGCGCTGGCGCAGCTTGAAGCCGACCTTGCCGACCCGGACAAATTCGAGCAGATGGAAGAGATTCTGGAGCGCTTCGGCGAGGTGCAGGCAAGGTTTGAGGAGCTGGGCGGCTACGCGCTGGATGCCAAGGCCCGCGAGGTTCTGCACGGGCTCGGCTTCTCCCAGGAGATGATGGAAGGCGATGTCGGCCGCCTCTCCGGCGGGTGGAAGATGCGTGTGGCGCTCGCCCGTATCCTGCTCATGCGGCCAGACGTGATGCTGCTGGACGAACCTTCCAACCATCTGGACCTTGAAAGCCTGATCTGGCTGGAGCAATTCCTGGCTGGCTATGACGGCGCGCTGTTGATGACCTCGCACGACCGCGAATTCATGAACCGCATCATCAACAAGGTGATTGAGATCGATGCGGGTAATCTCAACAGTTATTCCGGCGATTACGAGTTTTATGCCCGCCAGGCCGCTTTGAACGAGAAGCACCAGCAGGCGCAGTTCGAGCGCCAGCAGGCGATGCTGGCCAAGGAGATCGCCTTTATCGAGCGTTTCAAGGCCCGCGCCTCCCACGCCGCCCAGGTGCAAAGCCGCGTGAAGAAGCTGGACAAGATCGAGCGCGTGGAACCGCCCAAGCGCCGCCAGACCATCGAGTTTGAATTCAAGCCCGCCCCGCGCTCGGGCGATGATGTCGCCAATCTTCGCGGCGTTTCCAAAGCCTATGGCAGCAAGACCATCTATGACGGGCTGGATCTGCTGATCCGCCGCAAGGAGCGTTGTTGTGTGCTGGGCATTAACGGCGCCGGCAAATCCACGCTGCTGAAGCTCGTCACCGGCACCTCGGCGCCGGATGCGGGCAGCGTCACGCTCGGCGGCAGCGTGAAGATGGGCTATTTCGCCCAGCACGCGATGGATCTGCTGGATGGCGAAGCGACAGTTTTCGAAGCACTGGACAATGCCTTTCCCCATGCGGGCCAGGGCAGTTTGCGGGCTTTGGCCGGTGCGTTCGGCTTCTCGGGCGATGAGGTGGAAAAACGCGTGCGGGTGCTCTCCGGCGGCGAAAAGGCGCGCCTCGTGATGGCGCTGATGCTGTTCGATCCACCGAATTTCCTGGTGCTGGACGAGCCAACCAACCATCTGGACCTCGCCACCAAGGAAATGCTCATCAAGGCGCTGGCGAATTATGAAGGCACCATGCTGTTCGTTTCGCATGATCGGCATTTCCTCGCCGCCCTTTCCAACCGCGTGCTGGAACTAACCCCTGATGGCCTGCACCAATATGATGGCGGCTACACTGAATATGTCGCGCGCACGGGGCAGGAAGCCCCCGGCCTGCATAGCTAGGAATGAATATGACCGACAAGAAAATCCCGCTGCTCATCACCCATAGTGGCAAGTTCCATTGCGACGAGGTGTTCGCCTATGCCGTGCTGCGCCTGGCGCTGGGCCTTTCCAAACCGGGCGAGGATCATGTTCTGTTGCGCACCCGCAAGCAGGAGCTTATCGAAACCGGTGATATCGTCTTCGATGTCGGGCTGGTGTCGGACCCCGCCACCAACCGGTTCGACCATCACCAGATCGGCGCGCCGACGCGCGAAGATGGCACGCCTTTCTCATCCGCCGGGCTCGTTTGGCAGGTTTATGGAGAGCGCGCCGTGGCGGCCCTGCTCTCGCCGGAGGCCGCCGCTTTCGCCCCCGCCATCGCCAAGGCGCTGGACGGCAAGCTGGTGAAGCGGATTGACGAAATTGATAACGGTGTTTCCGCCACCGGCCCGGTGGTGCGTAACTCTCTCGACCTCGCCGGGCTGGTGGGGGATTTCAACCCGCCATGGGACAGCCCGGAGGCCAATGGCCCCACCGCCGGAGACGATGCCTTCCAGCAGGCCACCGCCATGGTCTCCGGCGTGCTCGCCCGGCAGGTGGATATTCAGCGCGCAAAGCTCCAGGCCGAAGCCTTGGTGCTGGCCGCGCATGAAGAGGCGGCAGATAAGCGCCTGCTGGTGCTGGAAAATGGAATGCCCTGGAAGAACGTAGTGTTCAGCCATAATCTGCCGGTGCTGCTTGCCATTTCTCCAGCTTCCAATGGTAACTGGATGGTCGATACCGTGCCGCCGGAGCCTGGCTCATTTGCCCAGCGTTTGCCTCTGCCGGAAGGCTGGGCCGGGCTACAGGGGGCGGAGCTTGCCGCCGCCAGCGGGGTGGAGGATGCGGTGTTTGTGCATGTGCGGCGGTTTGTTGGCGGGGCAAAAACGCGGGGCGGGGCGATTGCCCTGGCGCAAAAGGCACTAACGGAGGCAGAATGAACAATGCCATGAAAATTCTGTTCGCCTTCGAAAACCCGCTGCCGAGCGCTGAAGCCGATGCGGAGGTGTTCATCACCACGGCGCGATATCTGCGCGCGCATCTTCAGGAAAGCTGGCTGCATGTGCCCGCCGCGCGGGAAAATATGGCGGCGGCGGAGGCACTGGCGGAAATGCCGGTTATCCGCGCTTTCGCACCCTTAAAGCCTGCTGCCCTACGGCATTTTCTGTGCGGGCTCACCATCGGGCTGCGGCGGGAATTTCACCAGACGGATCTGGTTTACACCCGCAACCTCTGGGTGGCGTGGATGGCGATTCTCTACGGCCAGCGCGTGGTGTTTGACCATTACCGCCCCTGGCCGGATCAGATTCCGCCGTTGCAACGCTGGCTCTACAAGCTGTTCAGCCATAAGCGGTTTCTCGGCAATATCTGCCATTCGGATTATACGTTGCGGAAATATCTGGCACTCGGCGTGCCAGCAGAAAAACTGCGCTGCATCCATAACGGGTTTGAGCCGAAGCGTTTCGCCGCGCCGATTCCGCTGGCGGAAGCCAAGCGCCGCATCGGCGTGCCGGTGGATGCGAAAACCGTGATTTATACCGGCCGGGTGAACCACAAAAAAGGGCTGGAACTGGTGATTGAGGCGGCGAAGCAATTGCCGCAGCTCACCTTTCTGTTTGTTGGTTCCTACGGCGAAGGGCCGATTGAAGCTTTAGCGCGGGGCGTGCCGAATGTGCTTATCGTGCCGTGGCAAACCGAGGCGACGCTGGGCAATTACATCTCCGCGGCGGATGTGCTGCTGGTTCCGCCATCCTTCCAGCCGCTGGCGAAATTCGGCTCCACCGTGCTGCCGCTGAAACTGTTTTTCTATCTGGGCTCCGGCCGGCCGATTCTGGCGGGCAACACGCCGGATGTGGCGGAGGTGCTGAAGCATGACGAGACCGCCTTTCTGTGCGCGCCGGATGATGTGGCGGCACTGGTGGCGGGGTTGCGGGCGCTGACCGAGGATGACGCACTCGCCGCAAGGCTGGCGGCGGGGGCGGCAGCGGATAGCCAGAATTATAGCTGGGCCGCGCGGGCGGAAACAATTTTTGCCACTTTGCAAGGCTGGTTAGCGGACGCGCCGAAACCGGGCCAATGGGGTGCTGCGCAACAGGCGGCGTGGAAAGATGGCTCGCGCCGCTGGTGGGGGCATTTCCTGCGCACACGCGGGCTGGTGCTGCCACCCGGCGCATGAGCGAGGACGACCACAAACGCCATTTGGGCCGGGGCTTTAACTGGCTGGGTGGGGCTGCGATTATCGCCAAGGTGACAGATTTTGCCACCATCATCGCGGTGCTGACGTATCTGACCAAAACGCAAATGGGCATTGGCGCGCTGGTGCTTTCCATCGGCATGGTGGTGGAGGCGTTTGACGGTTTGGGAACCAGCGAGGCGCTGGTGCAGGCCACAAACATCAGCACGCGGCAATTGCAATCGTTATTCTGGTTTATCATGGGTGCGGCGGTGCTGGTGGGGGGCATTGCGGTTGGCCTCTCCCCCGCCATGGGGTGGATTTACGGAATATCCGGCATTCCCCTGTATTTTTTGGCACTGGCAGCGAAGCAGCCTTTGGTGGGGGCAGCGGTGATTCCTCTGGCGCTGCTGAACCGCGAGCTGAAATATGAGAAAATCGCAGCGATAAATGTGAGTGCAACCTTTGGCGCGGCGATGGTGCGGCTGGCGATTGCGGTGCTGGGTGGGGGCACCTGGGCGCTGGTGGGCGGATATTTTGCCTCCGGCGTGTTTATTCTGGCCGGGGCGTTATGGGCGAGGCCTTTCAAGCCAGGCTGGCATTTTGCGTTTGGCGAAATACGGGGGCTGGTTTCGTTCGGGTTACGCTCAGCCAGTGCGAATATATTCGAACAGATTTTCAAGAATATCGATTATTTGCTGGTGGGCTGGTTTTATGGCGCGGCATCGCTCGCGGTTTACCGCGTGGCGTTTGATGTAGCGATGGAACCGGCGATGGCGGTGGGCACGATTATAAACCGCACCGCGCTGCCGGTGTTCGCGAAAGTGGCGGCGGCACCTGCACAGTTGCGGGAGGCGTTGTTCTGGGCGTTGCAACGGCTTAGCGTGCTGGTGGCACCGTTAATGGCGGGGCTGGGGTTGATGGCGGTGCCGCTGATGGGGTTGCTGCATGATTCTCAGGGGCATTCCTACGCAGCGGCGGCGCTGCCGTTGCAAATTCTGGCGGGGGCGGCAGTGCTGCGCATAGCCTCACAAGTGATAACGCCGCTGTTGATGGGCACGGGGCAGCCGGGCAAGGCGGCAAAGCTCTCTTTTGCAACGTTGCTGCTGCTGGGCGGGTTTATTCTGCTGGCGGGGCTTACCGTGCATGGGAGAATGGGGCTGGTGGCGGTTGCCGCTGCATGGCTGGCGATTTATCCGTTTCTGCTGAGCTGGAGTGTGGGGTATTTAAAGCGCGAATGGGGGGTGGCACCCTTGGCGTTGTTAAAGCCGTTTGTGGTGCCAATGGTGGCGGTGGCGGCCATGGTGGCGTTCACGCTGGGGGCCAGGGCGTTGCCGTTTGGCGGTGAGGCGTGGGGGCGGATTGGTGCTGCGGCGGTGGCGACGGGGTTGGCTTATGGCGGGTTGGCGCTGTGGGGGCGGAGGAAGGTGCAGTGAATGTTCCACGCTGATATGTTCCACGTGGAACATACTAACGGTTTGTTAGTTATTGAAGATAAAAGATTTTGGTTTTTGAAAAAAATGATTGACAGGATTTTGGTTTGAAGGTGGATTGATAGGGTCGTTTTGCTTCGTATTCAGGGTGGATTTCTGCATGTCCATTTAGGAACGAACTGGCTGATCAAATGGACATCTACCGAAGCTCAGCTTGCCGCATAAATCTTAAATTTTGACACAACCGGAAACTACCCGGCCAAGACGTTCCAAGGTACTCAGATTCTGTCCATCAACGGATGCCAAAACAAGCTTGACACCTTAAGTAACAAGGCGGAAATTGATATCTCGTAATCATTAGACGGCAAATGGGAAATAATAATGAGAAAGATAGCCGCTATATTTGCGATTTTTACACTTAGCGGCTGCGCCTATTATAAATTTCCTGCCAATTTAACTCCACAAACAGGTGCATCTGTGACAGGAATTTTTGTCCCTGGATCAGGCTGGGGGCCTAAGTTGGTTGTCTGCATACAGAAGGTTGATGATATTGCCATGATGTACCATGGGTGGGGTGCAAACGAATGTAGCTATCCTGTCCTATATCCTCCCGGATCTCACAAGCTGATAGTACAAGCGTATTATATGAGGGCACAGTATGTCGGGGACGTACAGGTGAATGCAAATTTTGTTGCCGGAAAAGCATATTTTATTCACGCCGAGAGTAATTCCACACCTCTCAGCAATGGAAGTAATCAGATGCCTGCTCTTCAAGATCAGATGATAACCGTCTGGATAGAGTCAGCCTCTGGTGTCCCGGCAACGCAGAAAGTGCAGCTTTCCTTCGCACCACTTTTGGGTCAAAATGAAACTACGATGCTACCGATGGTACCAATTTTGATGGCGCATTGAAACGATTTTACTTTTATATTACGGGATAAATACGATTTGATTCAACATTTTTTTGTGGACAACACTTAGCAACCTAGCGGCTGCTTTTCCCACTTAGCACTCCAAATTGATCTATCCACTTCTCCTAACCCGGACATAGCTTGTCGCGTATATTGTAAATTATGCGACAATCATTGCCGTTAACAGGAGGGCATATGATCGAACCGGCCATCCGGCGTTTAGACCACCGTTTTTGCCGCGATATCTGGTTTCCAGAGGCGGAGTTTCGTTACGTCCACCAACGTTTCACCCTCCAGGCTGTGCCACCCCTCACGCCCACCGGGGGTTTGCGCGTAGAACGTTTCCGTTGCGGGCCAGCGGTGCCAGAGCGACCATGTCCAGACCCGGTGGCGCAGATAAATGGCGCGCAGGCGGCGGGCGAGGCGGATATCCGGCACTGCCATTCGCTTTTCCGCCCAGAGTTTTGTGGGGCCAAGGGCGCGGATGAGCGGCATGGTGAGCGGGGCCATGTAGTTTGAAAACCAGATGGTAAAACCTAATTCTTTTTGCAGCGCCTCAACCGCGCGGTAGGTTTGGATATGCTCTGGGTGGCCGTATTCGCCCCAGGGGTTATGGGTGTAAACATCTGCCGCACCCGCCAGAATGGGCCGCAATTTTTCAACCAAAATGGTGAAATTGGCATCGTAACGGGTTTGCGCCTCGGGCTCAGCAATGCCGATTCCCGTTGGCGTCAGCACGGGGTTTTGCCAATCAACATGCAGGCGGCAGCCGCTTTCCGCAATGGCGAGGTTAATCAAATGCGGCAATTTCAACGCCGCAACGGCTTTTGCGCGCGCCTCAGCTTTTTCTGGCCTGCCAAATGGCGCGCCGTAGCACAGCACCACGGGGTTGGCTTGTTCCATGGCGGAGGAGAGCCAGAGAATTTCATCGTCCGGGTGGGCGGCCACCACCACGGAACGGGTCATGAGAGCAGCCCGTCGTAAATGTCTTCCAGCGCGGCGGTCTGGCGGGTGAGGTCGAAATGCTGTTCCATGCGGCGGCGCGCGGCCTCGCCCATGCGCAGGCGCAAGCTGGGGTTGGCGAGCAGCGTGCCCATGGCGACGGAAAGTGCCTCGGGGTCACGCTCCGGCACCAGAAAGCCGGTTTCGCCCTCCGCAATGCCCTCGGCGATGCCGCCAACGCGGCAGCCAATGCCCGGCACGCCGCTGGCGGCGGCTTCCAGCATCACCATGCCCAGCCCTTCCTCCCGCCCGGAGCTGGTTTTGATGCTGGGCAGCACCAGCATGGCGGCACGGCGCATCCAGCCCAGAACTTCTGGGTGGGGGCGGGCACCGAGGAAGAGAATACGCTCCGCAAACCCGGTTTCCCGCGCCAGGCGCGCCAGGGTTTTACGCAATTTGCCATCGCCGATGATCACCAACCGGGCGAGCGGAAATTGCGGGGCAAGGAGGGCGAAGGCACGGATGAGATATTCGGTGCCCTTCACCTCCTCCAGCCGCGCCACATGCAGAATGCAGGGTTCCTCCTGCGCCGGGGTGCGGGGGGCGATGGCGTGGGTGTCCACGCCGATATAATGCACGGCAACGCGCTCGGGCGGAAAATCCAGCGCCAGGAGCTTTTGGCGCAAAAAGTTGGAGGCGGCGAGGAACAGGCTGCCTTGCCGGGCAAGCTTGCCGCGCCCCAGCGCGTAACGCGCCCAGGCCGGGTTGGCGAGCAGGCCGAGCGGGCCGAGGGTTGCGTCAAACCCATGAAAAGTGGTGACCAGCGGCACGTTGAGCCGGGCTGCCAGCGGCAGGGCGTACACGCCCTCCGGCCCGAAATGCGCGTGAATAAGGTCTGGCCGCCGCCCCGCCAGCATATAAAGATAGGGGTGCGGGCTGGCGGAAAGCAGGTGCCAGCCAGCGGGCAGCAGGCGCATTTGCGGGGCAAGGTCTTCCAGCACCAGCGCCTCGGCCCCTGGCGGGGGCGCGCCGTAGCGCAGCCGCCCCAAATAAAGCGGCTGGTAACGCTGAAGGCGTTCCGCCTGCTGGGTGATGAACGGCTCAGAGAGCCTGAACAGATTATGCCGGAAAATGCCGACCTGGCGCATGGACGATTATTTCGCCGCCGCCAACTCGGCTTTCAGTAACCCCAGGCTGCGGCCGGTTTCGGCAAACAGGGCAATGGCATGGTCGATCTGCGCCGGGCTGTGCGCGGCGGAAACGCTGGAACGCAAAAGGGCGAGGCCGCGCGGTGTGGCCGGTGGCAGGCTGACATTGGTGTACAGCCCGGCTTTCAGCAGCGCCGCCCACAGGCCGAATGCGGCCTCCGGCGTTGGCATAATGGCGGAGACAACGGGGCTAGGCTCTGGCCCCAGCTCAAAACCCAGCCGTTCCAGCCCGCGGTAAAGGCGTAGCGCGTTTTCGTTAAGGCGGCGGCGCAACTCTGGCCTGGTGCGCAGCTCGTGCAAGGCGGCTTCTGTGGCAGCGATGTTGGAAGGCGGCAGCGAGGCTGTGAACATATAAGGGCGGGAGACGACGCGCAAAACCTCAGCGCCCTCCATGTCGGTCACGGCAAAGCCGCCCACACCGGCGAGGGATTTAGAGAAGGTGCCGACGATGAAGTCGCAATCCGCCTCCACCCCGGCTTGTTCGGCAAGGCCACGGCCAGTGGCCCCCAACACGCCCAGGGAATGGGCTTCATCCACCACCATATAGGCGCCATATTCACGCTTCACCGCGGCAAATTCCTTTAAAGGGGCGGTGTCACCCAGCATGGAATAAATGCCCTCGACGATGATGATCTTGTCGCCCGGCTCGTCTGCCAGGCGGCGGAGGCGGTTGGCGAGGTCCTCGGGGCTGTTATGACGAAAGCGCGTAACCTGGGCGTAGCCGAGGCGCGAGGCATCGTAGATCGAGGCGTGGGAATCGGCATCCAGCAGCAGATGGTCGTTTTTACCCGCCAAAGCAGAGATGATGCCGAGATTGGCCTGATAGCCGGTGGAGAACACCATGGCCTGCTTGCGGCCATAAAAATCCGCCAGGGCTGCTTCCAGCCGCCCATGCCCGCCATATGAGCCATTGGCGATGCGCGAGCCGGTTGTGCCGGTGCCAGAGGCACTGCTGGCGGCATTGGCGGCTTCCACCACCGCGGGCTCGTAGGTGAGGCCGAGATAGTTATTGGTGCCGAGCAGAAGCGTTCTGCGGCCTGCGAGCACCGCCTCCGTGGGGGAGAGCACCTCCTCGAACTGCACGTTGAACGGGTTGGCCCCCGCCTCTTCAAGCTGACGGTATTGCGCCGCCACGGCCGCGTATTTGTCGAACAGCGCCATTTTGGGTTACGCGGCTTGCTTCAGGCGCTGCACGGTGGCGACGAGATCGCCCAACGTTTCCACCTCGGCGATTTTGTCCAAAGGCACGGAAATATCGAGCTTGTCCTCGATCTCCATAACAAAATCCATCACCGCGACGGAATCAAGCCCCAGATCCTCGATGATATGGGTTGCATCAGATAGCGGGCGCGATTGCGGCAAAGCTGCCTGCAATGTGCCGAAAATAACTTCACGAATCTCGCTGGCCTGGTCAGACATATCGCGGCGCAGTGCTCCCTAAATGGTTTCATGCACCTGGTCCGCATGACCTGCGTGCAATAAAAACTATACAAATTATTTTCCACCCTATTAAAGAGCGGGCAACGCATTGTCACGAGCCTTCTGGACCCATGACACTCACGCCCCGCCGGATTGCCTGGCGGGAGACGGTTTTTTCTGGACACCCTGAATAGAGTTTGGTTTGGCGCTTTGAAAACAGATGGTTATCTGATTCGCGAGATAACGTGGCCTTTCGCCGTGGTTTTGGCCGTGCTGCTGCTGCTGTTCGGAGGCGACAGCCTGGCCGGCATCCTCTCCGATGCTGTGAACGGGCTATTGCCGGTGGGGGTGATCGCGGCGCTCACCGGGCTTAAATTACTCATCTCGCTGGACGTGCTGATCCCCATCTCGCTGTTCATCGCCGTGGTGGCGGCATTTGGCCGGTTGCAGGCCGATGGCGAGATTACCGCGATGCTGGCGCTGGGTATGGGGCCAAGGCAGCTTTTCCGCCCGGTGCTGGGGCTGGCGCTGGGGCTGGCTATATGCGTCACCGGGCTTTCCGCCTTCGCCCGCCCCTGGGCCTATGCCGCCTCGCACAACATAACCCGCCACGCCACCGCCATGCTGAACGTGAACGCGATGGAGGCGGGGGCGTTTTATGCCAGCCAGGATGGCGCGCGGGTGATTTTTCTGGGCAACCGCGCCGGGCCACATGCGGACGCCAAAAACGTGTTCATCGCCAGGCGGGATGGCGGGCAGATTGAGGTGATCTTCGCTCAAAGCGCCAGCCCCGCAGTGCCGGGGCCGGATGGCCAGCGCAGCGTGCATCTCTCCGGCGCGCATGTGTATAAATTCGATAATGGCCACCCCACGCAGGACCAATCGCTGGCAGCGGCGGGGCTGAACCTGGACCCGGATGGCCGCGTGGACGGCAATGCCGGTTACAGCCCGGTGGCCGCCAGCACAGCGCATCTGCTGGCTGCATCCAACCCGGGGGATATCGCCGAGCGACAATGGCGGCTTTCCACCGGGCTTTCCACCCTGCTGCTGGCACTGCTGGGGGCAATTTTAAGCCGGGGCCGACCGCGCCAAGGCCGCTATGCCAAATTCGGCCCCGCCATTTTGGCATATTCCGCCTATTACCTGCTGTGCACCACCGCGCGCGTTTGGGTGCAGCACGGTCAAGTGGGGGCTTTCCCCGGTATATGGTGGGCACCAACCGGGCTGGCTTTGGCCATGGCGGGTATTTGGTATGCGCCGGCCTTGCGCCGGGCCCTGCGCGCCACACCCCGGGCCGCACACAACCCGGCGCTGCATTGGGGCCCGGCCGGTAGCCGCGATGCTGCTTGACCGTTACATCGGCTGGGCGGTTTTGCGGGTGTTTCTGCTGGTAACCGCCGGACTGACCGCTTTGTTCAGCCTGCTCAGCTTTGTTGAGCAGCTAAGCTTTGTCGGCCAGGGCCAATACCGGCTGGCGGGCGCGCTCAGCTATACCTTGCTCACCGCGCCCGGCCAGATGGTGCAGCTTGCCCCGGTTTCCATGCTGCTGGCGGCCTTGCTGGGGCTGGGCGGCCTCGCCAAACAATCGGAACTTACCGCTTTTCGCAGTTTCGGCGTGTCCCAGGCCAGAATTATCGGCGCGGTGGTAAAGCTGTGCCTGCCGGTTATCGCCGCGTTGTTTCTCATCGCGCAATTCATCATCCCGCCAGCCCAACAGGCCGCCCAGCGCGCGCGGGCCGCGGCCTTGGGCAGCGCCCTGCCCGGGCTTTCCAATGGCGGGTTCTGGGCCCAGAAAAACGGCGTGTTTTTAAACGTGCAAAGCTACGCAGGGGCGCAGCTGCATGGCGTGACCATTTTTACCTTTGGCCCCTCAGGCGGGCTGCAAAGCATGGTGGAGGCAGATAACGCAGTGCCTGAAGCCGATGGCGATTGGCACCTGACCGGTGTGACGCGAGACGTTATCGCCGATGGCCAGACCGTGATGGACACCCCGTCGATGCTGGATTGGAAGCCGTTTCTCTCCGCCCGGCAATTGCAATTACTCGCGATTCCGCCGGAAACCATGCCGCCTTTGGCGCTTTACAGCTATGTGCGGCAGCTAAAGCGCCAGCACCAGCAGGCGCTGGCCTATGAGCAAAGTTTCTGGCGTATGGTGGCGATTCCGCTCTCGCTGATCGGAATGGCGCTTATCGCTGGCCCATTCGTGTTCGGGCCGCAGCGTTCGGGCGGGGCGGGGCGGCAAATCGTCATCGGCGCGCTGCTGGGCATGGTGTTTGTGCTGGTGCAGCAGATTACCGGCTATCTGGGGCTGCTGCTGGCGGTGAACCCGGCCTTTTCGGCCCTTGCCCCATCATTGCTGCTGCTCGCCTTTGGCGGCTGGCTGCTGGAGCGTGGGGGGCACGCGACGCGGGGGTAACTTAGACCGTGAGGCGCGCCAGGAAAACCCGGTAATGCGCCTTCTGCGCTTGCAGCAAAACATAAAGAATGGCGCTGAAACCGAAAATCTCGAACAGGAAATACAACACTGGTAGCTTGATGAAGGCCGCGATAAACAGCCCCAGCGTGCGGTAATTGGCGCAGAGCACGCCCCAACGGCGGATGACGGGCGCGAAGGATTCCCGGTACGCCGCGCGCAAGCCAGATTCCTGTTCGGGCCTTGCCGCCAGAACCACGGCAAACGCCGCATGAAATGCCGCCGCACCGCCAGCCGCCCAAAGCTGCAACCGGGCATAAACATGGTGCAGCCAGCCGGTGAGGCCCTTTGGCTTTGCGTCCATCTTCGGCAGAGCAGCGGACGCGCGGCCCCAACCCCAAAAATTATAATCCTGCCGCTGCAGTTCATAGGCGGCGGATTGCACGGCATGGGCAGCGCCTGAACAGGCCACCAGCGCCCAGGCCCAACCGCCCATGAAACGGCTCATGGCCAAGGCCAGCCCCACATAAACGGCGGTGAAGGTGACGTAGTCGCAAATGCCATCCAGCACTTTGCCGAGCTCGGAATAGCTCTTGGTGAGGCGGGCGAGCTGGCCATCCGCCCCGTCCATCACATGCCAGGCGAGCATGAGCGCAAAGCCGAGCAGGGCGCAGGCGGTATGATTGTAGAAATGATAGGCGAGGCCCGCCAGAATGCCGCAGCCCATGCCAATGAACGAAACGGTGTTGGGGGTGATGCCGTATCTGGCTAACACCGGCACCAGCCGGGCAGAGATAGGGTGGATGAAATAGAGGTTGGTCGGGTCCTCAATCTCAAAGGTCCGGCGGATGGGGTCCGCCGCGCCAAAGGCGGCGTTGCTCATTTAAAGCCTGCCTTCATCCAGCAGCGCCTCGGCCTTGCCGAAGGCGATAGGGTCGTCGACATCCACCCAAAGCCGGGTACCGATATCGTGCACACGCGCCTTGCCCCATTCGGCCAGCATGTTCATCGCACCTGAAATGCTGTCATCGCCCCGCGCCTGGGAGGCTTCCAGCGCCTCGAACATCACCGGCGTGCAGCGGAACACACCAGTATCGAAGCAATTATAGTCGCGGATGATTTTGCCGATATGCTTGAGGTGGTCGCCCTCGCATTTCACGCGGGTCACGTCTTCCGGGTCGTTCAGCGGGTTTTCGATGTTGAAATCCACCCCCAGCGTGACGGTGCCGGGCTCCTGCTTCGCCTCTACCAACCCGCGTAGAAGCTCCGGTTGCACCAGATGGTCGCACATGGTCAGCAGAAACGGCTCGTCGAGATATTGCTTCGCGGCCAGCACGGAAACGCCGTTCGCCCTGTCCCACGCGCGGTTAAAGATGCGAGTTATGTGAATGCCAGAGCGGCTGGCGAATTCGCCCAGATGCGCCTGTAACTCATCCGAGCGGTAGCCGGTGACGACAAGAAACTCGTCGATGCCCGCCTGTTTGCCATTGGCGATCACGCGCTCGATTAACGGCACCCCACGGATGGGGATGAGTGGCTTCAGCTCGCCTTTCTCGCGCAGGCGGGTGCCCTGCCCGGCAGCGACAATCAGGCACTTCATTCGGCGGCGGTGACAGCCAGCAGCGGGCGGCAGGTGCGGATGAATTCTTCCGTCATCTCATGGGCGATATCGTCTGTGAACTGCGCCGGGGGATGCTTGCAGAAATAAGCCGAAGGCCCGGCCAGCACGCCGCCCACGCCAGCTTCCAGCGCCAGCTTGCAGCAGCGCACCATGTCAATAACCACGCCGGCGGAATTGGGGCTGTCCTGTACGGAGAGCCGCAGCTCCAGATCCATCGGCACATCACCGAATTGCAGGCCCTCCATGCGAATGAAGGCGATCTTGTTGTCGTTCTGCCAGGGCACATAATCGGAGGGGCCGATATGGATATCCTCCTTCTCCATGCGCGTCTTGGTCACGGCCTGCACGGCCTCGGTCTTGGAGGTTTTCTTGGAAGCCAGGCGCTGCTGGTTCTTCATGTTCAGGAAGTCTGTGTTGCCACCAGTGTTGAGCTGGTAGGTGTGCAGCAGCTTCACCCCGCGCTTGGCAAACAGATCCGTCAACACGCGGTGGGTGATGGTGGCGCCCACCTGGGATTTGATATCGTCGCCGATGATCGGCAGGTTGGCGGCGGCGAATTTATCCGCGTAGGCTTTGTCGCTGGCGATGAACACCGGCATGTTGTTGACGAAGGCGCAACCAGCTTCCAACGCGCAATCGGCATAAAACCGCGCGGCGGCCTCTGAGCCCACCGGCATATAGTTCAGCAGCACATCGGTTTTGGTGGCCTTCAGCTCGGCGACGATCTCGGCCTTGGTCAGCTCCTTGGCCTCAGCGGGGATGAAGGTGCGGTCTTCATCGTAATTGGCCATATGCTCGGAGATGCCATCCAGCACCTGGCCCATTTTCACGGTCACACCCATTTCAGGGATATTCGGCTCAAACACCTTGGTGCAGTTGGGCTTGGCGAAGATGGCCGTGGAAACATCCTGGCCGACCTTGCGGGCGTCCACGTCAAACGCGGCGACAACGCGGAGGTCGTTCGGCTGATAGCCGCCGATTTCCGTGTGCATGAGGCCGACCACGCCATCAGCACAGCGTTCAGGCGTGTAATAATAAATGCCCTGGATGAGAGAGCTGGCACAATTGCCCAGGCCCGCGATTGCGATGCGGATGAAGCCGTTTTTCGCCATAATCAACCTCGTTTCTCGCTGAATTCGGCTAAACCGGGATGAGTCCGAACTTTTCGCGGTAAGATACCAGGGTCCTAGCTTGTTCTAAGATGTGTCGCAAGTGTGACAGCAAAGTAAGGAGCGTTACCGCATGGCTTACATAAGAGAGGAAAGCTCCGGCAGGGCGGCGCTCACCAAGGCGCTGTAAAGCTGGGATTCGCGGTGGGCGAGGATGAATGCCGGCGTGATGACCGCCACATGCGGCTTGGTGCGAACCGAGCCATACCAATGCGCCACCCTGGTTTGCGGGCCAAGCAGGTATGCAAGCCCCGCCGGGGCGTTGCGGCAGGGGCGGAACCAATGCTCCGAAATTTCCGGCCCCAGCGGGTAGAAACAGGCGGGGTCATGCACCGTGAGGTCCGGCTGCGGCATTGCCAGCAAGGCCTGGTAGAGGTCTGGCCCCAGCGCATAAGGCTCTGGCGTTTCGCCATCCGGCAATGCCGCCATGGCGCGAAGGGCCGCCGCGAACAGGGGCGCACCCGCCTCGCCACCCATCACAGCGTTGTTCACCGCCGGCACATACCAGCCCTCCACGGCGCGAAAAGCCCGCCAACCGCCGGGGGTCAGGCGCAAGAGCTTGCGTAAGACATCCAGCCCCAGATGCTTTGCCCAAACCAGCGGCGAGCGGGAAACGCGCGCCCAATGCGGCCAGACGATGCGCTCCGTGCCAATGAACTGCCCCACCGCCAGCAATGGCGTGAGCGGCGCGATGGTGATGGTATCGACATCCATATAGACGCCGCCCTGGGCATAAAGGATGGCGGCGCGCAGCACATCCGCCCGCTGCACCGGGCTTGTCAGGCGGGCGTAAAGCCGGGTGAGTGCCTCGCCCAGCCCCAGCGCGGCCTGCACCGGGGCCAGCAGCGCCTCTGGCGAGAGGCGGGAGAACGTAACGCCCGATTCCACCAGGGCGTGCGGCACCGGGCCATCCGCCAGATCGTCCGTGTGGTGCAAAATCACCTTGTCCATACCGCTTTGGGCCACGGCGGAGAGCAGCGCGAAGCCATGCGCCCAGGCCAGGTTAGGGCCGATCCAGCAAAAATGCAGCGTTCTGGGGATGGTCATTGGCGGCTTTGCGGCAAGTTGCCCGTTTGCTAGGCGGCGGCGGGCGGCGCTGTCAACCTCGGGCTGTGGCAAAGCCATTGCCAATTTCTTGCGACTCTGTTAGCGCCAACAGGATGGCATCCACGGCGTTTTCCAGGCGATATGACTGAGCCGACCCCGACTCTCCAGAATGGGCTGGCCATGCGTATCGCTGATTTCGGCAACCTCGCCGAAGCCTTGGATTATGCCGCGCGCGGCACCACTGGCCTGAATTTCTACTCTGGCAAGGGCGAGCTAACAGAGGTTTTGCCTTACGCCACCTTGCGCCGCCAGGCTGTGGCGCTGGCCCGGCGGTTGCTCGGCTTGGGGCTGAAACCTGGTGAGCGCGTGGGCCTGCTGGCGGAAAGCGATGGGGATTTCGTCCGCGCCTTTTTCGCCTGCCAATATGCCGGGCTGGTGCCAGCGCCATTGCCCTTGCCCGCCGCCTTCGGTGGCAAGGAAGGCTACATCACCTTCCTGCGCCGGATGATTCAAGGCGCGGATGCCCATGCCGTGTTCGGCCCCGCCGTGCTGGCGGAGTGGCTGGCGGAAGCGGTGGAGGGGCTGGATTTGCGCTGCTCGGGCGTGATCTCAGCGCTCGATGACGCGCCGATGGTGGACGAAGCCTGCCTGCCCGCACCGGAATCGCTCGCCTATCTGCAATTTTCTTCCGGCAGCACGCGGTTTCCCCTCGGCGTTGCCATCTCTCAGCCAGCCTTCATGGCCAATGCCCATTACATGGCCAAATATGGGTTGCAGTTAAAAGCCGATGACCGCTGCACCAGTTGGCTGCCATTTTATCACGATATGGGGCTGGTCGGGTTTCTGCTGATGCCCGTCGCCTGCCAGGTTACAGTTGATATTCTGCCAACGCGGGAATTTGCCCGTCGGCCCTTGCTCTGGTTGCAACTCATCACCCGCAACAAAGGCAGCATCTCCTTCAGCCCCTCTTTCGGCTATGAACTTTGCGCCCGGCGGGCACAAACGGCCTCGACGGATGGGATTGATCTTTCCTCCTGGCGGCGCGCGGGCATTGGCGGGGATATGATCCGCCCGGCGGTGCTCACGCGCTTTGCCGAACGCTTCCGCGCCAATGGGTTTGCGGAACCCGCCTTCATCCCCTGCTACGGCATGGCCGAAACAACGGTAGCGCTGAGCTTCAGCCCAGATGGCCAGGGGGCCAAAGAAGACGCCGTGGACGGGCTGGTGCTGGAACGAGAGCACCGCGCCGTGCCCGCCAACGAAAACAGCGAGCGCACCCGCCGCTTCGTGATCTGCGGGCAAATGCTGCCCGAGCATGAAGTGGAGGTGCGCGGCGAGGACGGCGCCTTGCTGGCCGAGCGCGAAGTGGGCCGCCTGTTTGTGCGCGGACCGAGCCTGATGCTGGGCTATTTTGGGGCGCCGGAGGAAACCGCGCGCGTGCTCTCGCAAGACGGCTGGCTGGACACGGGCGACCTTGGCTACCTAACCGGCGGGCAGATTGTGATTACCGGCCGGGCGAAAGATCTGGTGATCGTGAACGGCCGCAATGTCTGGCCGCAGGATTTGGAGTGGGCAGCCGAGGCGGAAATCCCGGCTCTTCGCAGTGGCGATGTCGCGGTGTTCTCGGTGGATAATGGCGATGACGAAGAGGTTGTTGTGCTCGTGCAATGCCGCGTGACCGACCCCGCCCAACGCGAGGCGCTGGCGCTGGAGCTCACGCGCTTTTTCCGTGGCCGCCAGGGTTTGGAAACCCGGGTGGTGCCGGTGGCTCCGCACAGCCTGCCGCAAACATCCTCCGGCAAGCTCAGCCGTTCCCGCGCTAGACTCATGTATCTGGAAGGGGCGTTTCTGCCTCGGGCCGCCGCCACCGCGGCGGAATGAGCCCGCAGCCGCTCGTGGCTGTTACCGGCGGCACGGGGTTTCTCGGGCTGCATCTGGTGCCTGCTTTGGCGCAGGCGGGTTTCAGGGTGCGGGTGCTGGCCCGGCGCGCGCCCGCGCATCCGGCCTTTGCGACTGTTGAATTTGAGACTGTGCCAGGCCGCCTGGAAGATGAAGCTGCACTGGCGGCGCTGGTGGAGGGTGCCGCTGTGGTGGTGCACGCGGCGGGACTGATAAAAGCACGCAACCGGGCAGCATTTCTGCGCGCCAACCAGGGCGGCACAGCGGCACTGGCGCGCATCACCCGGCGCGTGGTACCGGATGCGAAATTTGTGCTGGTTTCATCTCTGGCAGCGCGGGAACCGCAACTTTCAAACTACGCGTTCAGCAAACACGCGGCGGAGGCGGCCGCCCGGCAGGAGCTTGCCGCCGCGCAACTGGCGATACTTCGGCCACCGGCGATTTACGGGCCATGGGACAGGGAAACCTTGGCGTTGTTCCGCGCCAGCCTATACTCCTTTGCGCCATTGCTGAGCGATGGCAAAGCCGCGGTGATTCATGCGGCGGACGCGGCAGGTGCCATTACCGCCATGGCGGGCAGCAAGTTTCAACCCGGTTGTTTTGCCCTGACTGATGACCAACCGGAAGGCTATTCATTACGCGCACTGATGAATGAGGCCGCGCGCGCCACTGGTGGGCGGACAAAATTGATACGCTTGCCGAAATGGCTGGTTCTGTCAGCGGGTTTCGGCTCTGGGTTAGTGGGCGGCTTTAGCAAAGCCCCGCCGATTTTTACCCTCGGCAAAGCGCGGGAGATTTTGCACCCGGATTGGTCCGTGCACCCGGCTGAGCTTTTGCCGAGAGAGGTTTACACCCCGCGCATAAATCTGGCGCAGGGCTTTGCCGAAACCGTTGCCTGGTATCGCCAGGCAGGTTGGCTGCGCGGTTAGAGCGGCACCTCAAACACCCGGTAGGTTTTGTAGGGCTTGGCGTTCATGCTCTCGATCATCCGGCGCATTGGCATATTGTCTTCAAGAATCCAGGAAAGTTCGATATGGGTATAGCCCATTTTCAACGCATCCCGGCGCACCATATCGA
>JAKBCH010000029.1 GCA_021808055.1 Pseudomonadota bacterium
AAGGTGAGCCTTCCGCCCCGGTGGTGATCGGCCGCGACCATCTGGATTCCGGCTCTGTCGCCTCGCCCAACCGCGAGACCGAGGCGATGCTGGATGGATCCGATGCCGTTTCCGACTGGCCGTTGCTGAACGCATTGCTCAACTGTGCCTCCGGTGCCACCTGGGTCTCGCTGCATCATGGCGGCGGCGTGGGCATGGGCTTTTCACAACATTCTGGCATGGTGATTTGCGCGGATGGCACGCCCGAAGCCGCAGCAAGGCTGGCGCGCGTGTTGTGGAACGACCCCGCCACCGGCGTGATGCGCCATGCTGATGCGGGCTATGAGATCGCCCGGGATTGCGCGCGGGAGTTCAAGCTGGACTTGCCGTCGCTCTAAGCGGGGTGTTGGTTTGGATTGTTTTATCCAAAGGATACGTAGTATCGACTTTATGAAACATCAGTCGCCTGCCAATGGTTATGTAGGGCTGTTCCAGCCTGCAGCGGAGTAACAGATGATCCATAAGCGCATTCGTCCGTTCAACACGAAGGACACCTACCCTGAACAGAAGCTCGATAACGATCTCTGCCAGGCGGTGGTAACCGGCAAGATGATCTATCTGCGCGGCCAGGTGCCGCAAGATTTGGATACGCGGGAAAATGTTGCGGTGGGTGACCCGGCAGGGCAGACAGAAAAGGTGATGCAGAACATTGACCTGCTGCTGCGCGAATGCGGTGCCACGCTGGAGCATATCTGCAAGGTCACGGTTTACATTACCGATATCCGTCACCGCGAGGCGGTTTACCGCGTTGCCGGGCGTTGGCTGAAGGGCGTGTATCCGGTGTTTACCGGTCTCGTCATCGTGGCCCTCGCTCGGCCGGAATGGTTGGTCGAGATCGATGTGATCGCGGAATTTCCATGAGCGAAGAGAAGTTACGCGGTGACCTCGCAGCCCTCTGTCGCCTCGCTGCCAAATTCGGGTGGCAGGAGGCAACGGCAAACCATATCTCGCTCGCGGTTTCAGGTGATGGCACGCAATTTCTCATCAACCGCCGCTGGAGGGATTTTGCTACGCTGAAGGCTTCGGAGCTGGCGCTGCTGGACGGCGATGCCAGTGAGCTTCCGGAGGATATCGACAGCACCGCCTGGGCGATCCATGGTGCTATCCACCGGCTAGTGCCGCAGGCGCGTTGCGTGGTGCATTTGCACCCAGTCTATGCCACCGCACTTTCCTGCCTCAGGGACCCAATCCTTTACCCTGTGGACCAGACCAGCGCGCGTTTCTTCAAGCGCGTTGCCATCGACAGTGCCTATGCTGGGATGGCCGATAACCGCGCCGAGGGTGAAAGATTGGCCAAAATACTTGGCAAGAAGAAAATATTGATGATGGGCAATCATGGTTTGCTCAGCATCGGCGAAAGTGCGGCCGAGGCGTTCGATGCGTTTTATCATTTCGAACGCGCGGCGCGGACCTTGATGCTGGCTTATGGCACCGGCAAAAAACTCAACGTGCTGCAAGACAAGGTGGCAGAACAAACCGCCCTGGCCTGGGAGAGCGAGCCGGAATTTGGCGAAGCGCATTTCGCGCAGATGCGCGCAGCACTCGATCAGAGTTACCTGAACTGATCACTCGTCACCCGGCACGCCGTAGGATGGTGCTGCCTCCGGGTTCAGCGCCCGCGTGACATAATCATACATTTGTGGCTGCCAGAGTTCCCAAAGCCGGGCGAGTTCAGCCAACGGTTCATCATGCCAGTCCACCCGTAAATCCGCGATGGGCCAAGCTTCTTTGTCCACCACAATCAACCCGGCGGATTTAACCGGCCCGGCCTCGCCGCCGGCCACTAGCCCCGCTTGCATCGCGGCGACCACCCGCGCGCCAAGTTCGTCCTCCGGTTTGGTTGCCACGAAGGCCGAGATCACCGCGCCGGGCACGCTGGCATTGGCCAGCAAATTTCCGGCGGAAACAGCGTTTGCGGCCTGTGCTGAAGCAAATATACCCAGGGTTTTTGCACCGGAATGAATGGCAGCAAAGCCTTTCGCGTCCATAACCGTGAGCTGGCGATATGCCGAATAGCTGGCGGCTCCGGTAATTTTTACCATCGCTTCATCAGCGCTCATTCCGGCGGCCAGAGCATCCAGAAGTTGTGGCCCTAAACGCGGGTCCGTCACGTTCTGGGTGGTGGCAGCCCCTATCCCCGCCCGCGCGAAGGCGCAACGCGCAGCCACGGCGGGCGAGGAGGATGTTACAGCCACGGCGAATTGCCCGCTACGGGGGCAGCGCGCAACGAGTGAAAAGGTCATATAAAAGCTCCTGGGCAGCCAATCATGGTTTCGGCGGCAATCTTGCTTTTGTATAATATTATCTTGTGATACCTTGGTTCAAATATCCTGATTGATAACGCGATGCGCTTTACGCTGAAACAAATAAGCTATTTCGTGGCGACGGCAGAGATGGGCAGCATTACCCTGGCCTCGGAGAAGGTAAACATCTCACAGCCTTCAATTTCCTCCGCGATTACGGCGCTGGAACACGACTTCGGCATTCAACTGTTCATCCGCCACCATGCGCAGGGGCTCTCGCTCACGGCCGAAGGCCAGAGGTTTTTGCGTGAGGCGAAGGCGCTGTTGTTGCAGGCGGAGGAAGTGCAAAACGCAGCCTCGATGATTTCCGCCAAAGTGGGTGGCCCGCTGGAGATTGGCTGCCTTTCCACCTTGTTTCCCTTGGCCATTCCCGAATTGCTTTCGGTGTTCAGAAAGCGTCACGAAACCGCCAGGGTCAACGCTGTGGCCGGCAATCAGACGGAATTATTCGAAGCTATGCGCCACGGCCGCATTGCCCTGTTGCTCACATACGACATGAATATCCCCACGGATTTCGATTTTATTCCGATGGCGCCCTTGCCGCCTTATGCGTTTGTTGGCGCAGACCACCCCTTCGCGCATAGGCGATCTGTGAGCTTGAAAGAGTTTGAAGGTGAGGATTTTCTGCTGCTGGATTTGCCGATGAGCCGGGATTATTTTCTCTCCCTGTTCCGCGAGGCCGGTATCGCCCCGCATATTGTGGGGCGGTATGCGTATATCGACATTATTCGCAGCCTGGTGGCGCGCGGCGAAGGTTATGGGCTGGCGAACGCCCAGCCCATAAACCTTACGACATTAGATGGCCACAAGCTCTCTTACCTGGCGCTTGAGGACAAGTTACGACCGTTGGTTTATGGAATCGCCACGCTGAAAGGGTTGCGCCGCACGCCGACTTCGGAAGCCTTTATCGAGCTTTGCCGTGAATTGCTGTTTCAGAAACCACTGCCCGGAACGCGTTAAACTGTAAGCCCGGCGATCACGCGGTCCAGAAACCTATCACATGCGTCCAATTCGTCCTGGGTCACATACTCATCCGGTTTGTGGGCCCGGTCGATACTGCCTGGCCCGCATACCACAACCGGTAGGTGCAGCGCTTCCTTAAATAATCCGCCTTCCGTGCCAAAGCCGATCTTGCTGGGTTGCGTGCCGGAAATCTGTAGCATCTTTCGGGCAAAAGCGTCGTTCTGATCAGTCTCCAGTCCAGGGTATTCATTGGTGATTTCAATCGTGATCCGCCCTTTGCCGTGGCGCGAGGCAATTTCCGTCGCCTGGCCGCGGAGTCGCTCCACAAGGGTGCGCGGCTCGTCTCCCGCCACGTTGCGGATCTCGAATTGCATTTCGCAAAATTCCGGCACGATGTTTAGCGCGGTGCCACCTTTTATGGTGCCCACCTGCACGCTTGTTGAGGGGAAGGGATAGGCATCATCATGCGCCCCGCTTTCAGCAAGCTCTGTTTGCAGCGCGTGTGCCGCGCACACCATTTCCGCTGCCAACGAAATGGCATTGCACCCCAATGCCGGGTTGGCGGAATGGGCCGGCTGACCAAAACAGCGCACACAGCCTGAAAGCTTGCCCTTATGCCCAAGTGCGATTTTTTGTTCGGTCGGCTCGCCGATCACGCAGCCTTCCGCACGAAAGTTTTCCTTCGCCAGGCGCGCCAGCAAATCCCGCACGCCAATGCAGCCAATTTCCTCGTCATATGAAAAAGCAAGGTGCAGCGGGCGGGCAAGCTTGGTTTTATGCGCCCTGGCGGCAGCGCTTAATGCGGCAGCCAAAAATCCCTTCATGTCGCTGCTGCCGCGGCCGTACAGTTTCTGGTCTTTCGCCGTGAGAATAAACGGGTCTGTGTTCCAGGCTTGCCCTGCGACGGGCACCACATCGCTATGGCCGGAGAGCACAATACCCGCCCCTGTCTCTGGCCCAAAACTTGCCAGCATGTTGAATTTCCCCGGCTTGGCGCCTGCCATGATATGAATCCGCCCGCCTGAAGCGGTTATTCGAGCCGCACTCCAGCGCATCAATGCTTCATTGCTGTCAGCGCTGACAGTGGGGAAGGAGATGAGTGTCGCCAGGGTTTCTGCGGTGCTTATCATTTGCCTGAATTGTAACGCGGCCCGGCATTGGGGGGAAGCACGAATTTTGCCAAGAAAGCAGGCACCTACGGCTTGGTTTGCCCAAGAAATACCCTGGCAAACAAAAAAAGGATTGCCTTTGCTTCGGTAAATTCAATGCTGAATAAAGATAGATTAGTGTAAATTACCTGTAACATTAAATCACAGTCCCACATCCAGCCTAAAGGACAAAGCCCCATGGCAGCGGAATCTCCAGGAAGAGTCGAGCAGCATACCATTTATCAAATTCCGTTGGACCAGCGCCACGGCACCTGGAGGGACCTGTTCACCATCTGGTTCGGCTCGAACATCATGATGCTGACAATTGTCACCGGCGCGTTGGCGAGTTCGGTTTTCAAGCTGGGTTTCATGAGCTCGTGCCTGTCCATCATCGTCGGCAATCTTGCGGGGGCTGTGTTCATGGCGCTGCATTCCGCGCAAGGGCCACGGCTTGGCGTGCCGCAAATGGTGCAAACCCGGGGGCAGTTCGGCACCATCGGCGCGGTGCTGGTGGTGGCCATTGTCATCATTATGTATGTGGGGTTTCTGGCCTCTAACATCGTGCTTGGCGGGCAGTCTCTGCACACCATCGCGGGCGGCATTGATGAGCATCTGCTGATTGTGTTCATTGCGGTGGTCAGCGTGATCGCCACTATCTTTGGCCACGACCTCATCCACGCCTATGCGCGTGTCCTCACCTGGACTTCAGGCCTGGCGTTGCTCGTTGCGTTTATCTGGATTGTCGTCATTCATGGCCTGCCGGGCAATTTCATGGCGATGAACAGCTTCAGCGCCTCCGGGTTCTTCAGCATGGTCTCTGTCGGCGCGCTGTGGCAGATTGCCTATGCGCCTTACGTCTCAGACTATAGCCGCTATATGCCTTATGAAACGGGTGCCAAGCCTGCCTTCTGGGCTTCGTATTGGGGCTGTTCGCTCGGCTCTATCTTCCCGATGATTCTGGGCGCTCTGCTCGGCCTTGTTGCCGCCAATGGCGACCCAGTGGGCGGGCTCACCACCTTCACCGGTGCCGCGGCCATTCCCATTGTCGTTATTTTCTCTGTCGGCATTGCCGGTACCAATGCGATGAACCTTTATTGCGGCGTGCTTTCCACCATCACGCTCATCAACACCTTCGTGCCGTCTTGGAAAGCAGGGGCCGCGGCGCGCACCGTTACCGCCATTGCCATTACCATCATCGGCCTTGCCATTGCGCTGTTCGCGGCCGGCAACTTCCTCACCAACTACACCAATTTCATCCTGCTGCTGCTTTATGTTTTGGTGCCCTGGACCGCGATCAACCTGGTGGATTTCTACCTCGTCCGCCATGGCGATTACGACGTTGCCGCCTTCTTTACGCCTGAAGGCGGTGTGTATGGCCGATTTAACAAATCGGCGATCTTCTGCTATATTCTGGGTATTCTGATTCAGTTGCCTTTTGTTTCCACCGACCTTTACACCGGTCCGGTTGCCAAGGCGCTGAATGGTGTGGATCTCTCCTGGATCGTCGGCATACTGGTGATCAGCCCGATTTATTATTTCATGGCCCGCAAGGCGACACCTAATCTCGCCGCTGCGGAATAAACAATGAATGTCCCGCTCAGTTGCCAGCATCAAACTGGGCGGGATACTCCAGCGGCCCTTGATAGCCCAGCGCCCTTACCCGCGCCGTTAGCTTGTTTACCTCGCTTGGCGGCGGGTTGGGATTGCGGGTGAGCATGGAGACAATGCTCATGTCCGGCGTGGCGACGATAAACCAATGGTAGTTCGCGCCATGATCAAGAATCCAATACGTGTAGGGCAGGGTGAAAATGTGCCATACCTTATACCGTACGAGGATTTTGTTGTTTTGCCCGGGGTCCAACACAGCAACTGTGCCCTGGAAAGCGCGTTCCTTGCCTTCGGGCGTTCCCGTATGGCACGCATCACGCTGCACAAGCTGACCTTTTGAATTTGCCAGATACGATGTTGTGCCGGCCACGCAGCCATCTGTCAGCTTCGTTGGTTCACGGCCCACCTCATACCATCGTCCGGTATAGAGCCGCGCCATATCAACGCTTTTCACCGGTTCCGGCGCCATTTTCTGGGGCGGCTGCCCGGTGGCGCAGCCAGCCAATGGCAGGATCAACAGCGGGGCGAGCAAGCTTGTGGAGCGCATATTTTTGAGCATGTGCATCATACGCCGGCCTGGCGGCGGTGGATCACATTTGCCTCAGGCAAAATCCGTGTTGTAGAGGCAATTTTACAGTTTGCCCTACCGACTTTCGGGAATGTCATTCATGAGCATTGTCAAATATCGTCTGTATCAGCCGCGCCTGGCTCCCCGGCGCACGAAAATGGAAGTGCCCGGCTGGGGTGGCGAGAAACAGCCTCGGCAGGATGGCGCACACGAACAGGGCTGGCATTGCTTGCCTTTTGTTGAAAGCGCGCAATACGGCATTGAGATTTTCTACCCGTATGAGAACGAGTTGCGCGTCTCCCACCAGGATGGAAAATTCACCTTCGACGGCGATTTCGGGCCGCCGCCCAGCCCTGGCCTGCAATGGCCGCCTTTTCGTGCTTTTGGCGCGGGTTATTATACCTATCAGCTTTTGCTGGATTTGAAGGTGCCGGAGGGCGTTGCCATCCGCACTGAGCCGCACCCGCGCTACTATCTCAGCGCCTCGAATGATGTGCCACTCGCGGTTCCGGCGCTGTTGCGCACATCCTGGTGGCCGATGGTCAATTTCGTGGTTTTCAAAGCCCCACCTGAAGGGATTACGCATGTTTTTCGGCCTGGCGAGCCGTTCATGCAAATCTGCATTCTTCCCGCCGAGCCTCAGTTCAGTTTGGAACCAATGGGCGAGGAAGAAGCGGCCGAGCGGGAAATGCAATCCAGACGCATCCACGCCAGCCGCGAAACATTGGGCCGTGACACAAGGTGGACCTCATCAACCAACACTGTGTTCGATGGCACATATCGCCGTATCCTCGGTGCCGCCCGCGCCAGAGACCGGGCGGCGGAGGATGAAGGTTAGTTAATCTGTACGCCGATCCCCGGCAGCATAATGACCGCACCGCTGTGGTGATGGTGGTGATAGTAAACGGGCGGCGGTGGTGGCGGCGGCGGATAATAATACGCTGGCGGCGGCGCGTAATATTCCGGGGGCGGGGGTGGATAATATGAATTGTGATGATGATGATGGTGGTGATGGTCGTTGCCACCCCAATCCACCTGCTCAGCCACGGGTGCATTTGTGGCTTGTGCCATAATTTCTGCATTATGACTTTGCAAAGCCGCCGTCGCGTTGGGAATAGGTCGTAGAAGATCCGCATAAGACGATACGGCCATCGGCTCTGTGTTGATGGTCACGCTCGATGCGGCCTGTGCAGCCGTGCTTCCCAATGTGGCCAGCCCAGCCAAGGCACCAAGCAGGCCAGCGGTTTTCCGTTCCATTTGAAACCCCTTTAATTCCGAAGAACAAAGTTACAAGTGCCAAAACGCTCGGGCTTAATTGCGCGAGAAAAAGGGTTGGATTGTGGCAACGGCTTTAAATGCCATTACAATTTAGTCAGGCGGAACCGCGATACGGCCCCGCCTGGTTTATTTTAGAACGGAATTTCATCGTCCATGTCTGTGCCGGGGCGGGCATCCCAGCCGCCCACTGCCCGTGCGGCGGGTTTCGCCGCCGGGGCGGAAGTTGTTCGCGGCGCATAATCCTCCCCGCCGCCGATACCAGCCCCGCCGCCGGCGCGGTCCAGCAGCACCAGCTCGCCATTAAACCGACCGATCATAATCTCGGTGGTATAACGCTCCTGGCCGGATTGGTCCGTCCATTTCCGGGTTTGCAGCTTGCCTTCGAGATAAAGCTTGGAGCCCTTACGGAGATATTTCTCCGCCACGTCAGCCAGCCGGTCGTTCATGATCACCACGCGGTGCCACTCGGTCAGCTCTTTGCGCTCACCGCTGGCCTTGTCGTTCCAGGTCTCGGATGTCGCCACCGCCAGGTTGACGATCTTCATGCCGGATTGCGTATTACGGATTTCCGGGTCGCGCCCCAGATTGCCCACGATTGTCACCTTATTAACGCTGCCAGCCATACCACCCTCTACAACTCAAAATTGCCTTCCAGGATAGCGCATTCGGCCCGCCTAGACCAGCGTTGCTTTATGGGCGCTCTACCCTTATCGTGCAAGAACGTTTCACGAACACTTAAGGTAAGCATGGCGGTTGAACAGAAGGGTGCGGGGTTCATCACTGTGCGGGGCGCGCGTGAGCATAACCTCAAGAACATCGATATTCAGATCCCCCGTGAGCAGCTCACCGTCATCACCGGCCTGTCCGGCTCGGGCAAATCCTCGCTGGCGTTTGACACCATCTACGCTGAAGGTCAGCGCCGCTATGTGGAGAGCCTCTCCGCCTATGCACGGCAGTTCTTGGAGCTTATGGGCAAGCCGGATGTAGACAGCATCGAGGGCCTGTCGCCTGCCATTTCCATCGAACAGAAAACGACTTCCAAAAATCCCCGCTCCACAGTCGGCACGGTCACGGAAATTCACGACTATATGCGCCTGCTCTGGGCGCGGGCGGGCGTGCCGTATTCTCCCGCCACCGGCCTGCCGATTGAGGCACAGACCGTCAGCCAGATGGTGGACCGGGTGATG
Source organism: Pseudomonadota bacterium (assembly GCA_021808055.1). The sequence continues at coordinate 9,095 of JAKBCH010000029.1, forward strand.
GCGATGCAGGAGGGCACGCGGCTATTGTTGCTCGCCCCGGTGATTCGCGGCCGCAAGGGCGAGTACAAAAAGGAGTTGGCAGAATTCCAGCGCAAGGGTTTCACCCGGGCGAAGATTGATGGCGAGATCTATGAGATCGACCAGGCCCCCACGCTGAAGAAAACCTTGAAGCACGATATCGAGGTGGTGGTGGACCGGCTGGTGGTAAAACCCGGGTTGGAGCAGCGCCTGGCGGATAGCTTCGAAACCGCCTTGGGCCTGGCGGATGGCATTGTGTATGCCGAAAATGCCGATACGCGCGAACACACAGTGTTTTCCTCTCGCTTTGCCTGCCCGGTTTCGGGTTTCACCATCGAGGAGATCGAGCCCCGCCTGTTCTCCTTCAACTCACCCCACGGCGCCTGCCCGGCCTGCGATGGGCTGGGGCATGAGATTTATTTCGACCCGCATCTGGTAGTGCCGGATGAGCAGCGCGCTTTGGACAATAACGCCATCGCGCCCTGGGCGAACGCGCAATCGCCTTTTTGCGACCAGACCATTGCCGCCATTGCCAAGCATTATGGCGTGAAGCTGAATACCGCCTGGGAAAATTTGCCGGAGGAGATTCGGGATGTATTCCTTTACGGCTCCGGCAAGGAAGATATTAAATTCACGTATAAAGATTCCGCCCGCGCTTATAATGTCGTGAAGCCCTTTGAAGGGATCATCAAAAACCTCGAACGGCGTTTCAAGGAAACCGATTCCGCCTGGACCCGCGAGGAGCTTTCCCGCTACCATGCCGAGCGCCCTTGCGGCACTTGCCATGGCGCGCGGTTGAAACCGGAAGCTCTGGCGGTGAAAGTGGCGGAAAAAAATCTTGCCGAAGTGGCGGAGCTTTCCATCGATGCTGCGCGGGACTGGTTCGGCAAGGTGGCGGCCACCCTCACCCCGCAACGTTTGGAAATCGCCCGGCGGATCCTGAAGGAAATCGAGGAGCGGCTGCAATTCCTGCTCGATGTCGGGTTGAACTACCTCACTCTGGCGCGCGGCTCGGCCACGCTATCAGGCGGGGAGAGCCAGCGTATCCGCCTGGCCAGCCAGATCGGCTCCGGCCTCACCGGCGTGCTCTATGTGCTGGATGAACCATCCATCGGTCTGCATCAGCGCGACAATGAGCGGCTGCTCGGCACGCTGGAGCGGTTGAAGAATCTCGGCAACACCGTTTTGGTGGTGGAGCATGACGAAGATGCCATCCGCGCCGCCGACCATCTCATCGATATGGGGCCGGGGGCGGGTGTTGCCGGTGGGCATGTGGTGGCGCAGGGCACGCCGCAGGAGGTTGCGGCCAATCCAAAATCCATCACCGGCGATTATCTCTCCGGCCGCCGTGCCATTCCCATACCCATCCGCCGGCCGGTACAGAAAAATCGCATGATCAAACTTGTTGGCGCGCGTGGAAACAATCTGAAAAACCTCACGGCGGAATTTCCGCTGGGCCTGTTCACCTGCGTTACCGGCGTTTCCGGCGGCGGCAAATCCACTTTGGTGGTGGATACGCTTTATAAAGCGCTTTCCCGTCGCCTGATGGGCTCAGGCGAGGTGCCGGCACCGTTCGAGAAAATCGACGGCATGGAACAGCTCGACAAGATCATCGATATCGACCAATCCCCCATCGGCCGCACGCCACGTTCCAACCCCGCCACCTATACCGACCTTTTCGCACCCATCCGCGACTGGTTTTCAGAAATGCCGGAGGCCCGCGCGCGCGGCTACAAGCCGGGCCGCTTTTCCTTCAACGTGAAGGGTGGGCGCTGCGAGGCCTGCCAGGGCGATGGCGTGTTGAAGATTGAGATGCACTTCCTGCCGGATGTGTTCGTCACCTGCGACACCTGCAAAGGCAAACGCTATAACCGCGAAACTTTGGAGGTGAAGTTTCGCGGCAAATCCATCGCCGATGTGCTGGATATGCCCGTGGACGAGGCTTTGGTATTCTTCTCCGCCGTGCCGAAAATCCATGACCGGCTCAGCATTCTCGCCCGTGTCGGCCTTGGTTACATCAAGCTTGGCCAGCAGGCCACGACACTTTCGGGCGGCGAGGCGCAGCGCATAAAACTGGCGAAGGAACTGGCGCGGCGCGCCACCGGCCGCACGCTATATATTCTCGACGAACCCACAACGGGGCTTCATTCCGAGGATATCCGCAAGCTGCTGGAAGTGCTGCACGCGCTGGTGGATGCGGGCAACACCATCATCGTTATCGAACATAATCTCGAAGTCATCAAAACCGCTGACCATATCATCGATATCGGTCCAGAAGGCGGGGCAGGGGGCGGGCGTGTGATAGCCGCCGGTACACCAGAGGTTATCGCGGCTACAGCAGGTAGCTACACCGGCAAATTCCTCAGCTCGCTATTGACGCAAAAAACACTAAAGGCCCGCAAGAAGGCATAACAACCATGAATCGCTCCCGCCGGATTATTGGTCGCTGGATTGCTGATTTCCTGACCCAGGAGCTGGTGATGCCGCCAGCCCTGCCGGTGGATATCGCGGCTTTGGAGAAGCTGCTGCACAAAGCGGATGTAATTCTGGTGGAAGGCAATCTGCGCATCAGCGCCATCATCAAATATCTTACCCAATCCACCTGGTCTCACGCCGTGCTGTATGCCGGAGACGGCATGTGCATAGAAGCCGATGTGCTGCTCGGCGTGCGGCGTTTTCCGCTGGCTGAGCTTGCACCTTATCACATCCGCGTCTGCCGCCCGATCAGCATGACACCGGAGGACGCTGACCGGATTGTCGCTCATGCTGCCGCGCGCATCGGTGTGCAATACGACCTCAAGCATGTGGTGGATTTGGCGCGCTACATGGTGCCATTACCCATGCCGCAATCCTGGCGCCGCCGCGCCATTTCTCTCGGCTCGGCAGACCCCAGCCGTGCCATCTGCTCCACGTTGATTGCCGAAGCCTTCCAACAGGCTGGCTATCCGATTCTGCCGGAACTCCCGCCTTCGCCGCCCGTTGAGCACGCGGCCAGCGCCAGGGTGCGCGAAATTTTTCATATCCGCGACACTGGCCTGTTTACCCCACGGGATTTCGATATCTCGCCCTATTTCCAAATCATCAAGCCAGATATGCCCCGGCCCTTCGACCATCATAATCTGGTTTGGGTTGCGTAATCACAACCGAACATGGACGCCGCCTGCAGCCTCCGCTAGCCTGCCGCCCGATGCCGCAAAACCCTGCCCATTTTCTGCCCCCCTTGCCGCGCATTGCGCTGCTTTCCTGGTTCGGCACGCTCGTCTGTTTCGATACCAGGGCAAAATGTCTGGTTCATCTGGGGCTGGAGAATTTGGCCCTTTGGCATTTGCCGTTGGGGCTGGAGCCAAAGCCAGAGGATGGCGGCTTTAAGCTTGCGCTGCTGCATCAGCCTGATGCCTTACAAAATCTTGCACTACCGGAACTTACCCCCGGTACCGGCACCTTTGTGGGCAGCGTGCAATTCTCTCATGACGGCTTATTTCTAACCGCCAAACCTGATGGGTCTCTGGAGGTTGGTGCTGAAATCGCGCGAGACTGGGAACAGTTTCTGCCCCTGCGCCCACGTGATGCGCAGTTGCTGCGGGAGATTCTATCGCGTTTCTGGTCGGTGGATGGGCAGCCGCCTGTTCCGGCCGGGCTTGACGGGTTTGCCCTTAAATTCGGCGCGCACGCCTCCATGCTTTCAGCCATCCTGCCATTTCCACCTGAAACCCTGCCTAATCGTCTCGGTACGGAGGTTGCGGGGGGTGAGGCCGTTAGCGTGCCGAAACCGACGGGGGGCAAGCAGGTCTGGATCAACCCTCTGGGCAATATCGGCAACCGTGCCCTGCAATATCTCACCGCCATGAGCATTGCTGCGCGTGTGCCGGGGGCCGAGGTGCGCAATATCCATCTGGACATGTGGGGCAAGGTTGAACCAGCGCCGCGCCCGCCAGCCTGGGCAAGTGCCGGCACGGGCACGCGCTTTCATATCGATGTCGAGGGCCTGGCGGATTGCTTGCGGCGCGGCGTGGTGGATGCTGTTTGCGTTGAAGGTTACGCCTTTCACCTGGACCATTTCCCGTCACGCGATGAATGCCGGGCGCTGTTTCCACCCACGCTGGGCCAGGCGGAGGCGCGTGGGTTCGGACCGCACGAGTTGGTTTGCAGCGTCCGCGCGGCGGAGATTTTACGCCTGGTCCACAAGGATTATTTCCCGCTTCCCCCAGGCTATTACGCCAAGTTGCAAGCGCAAACGGGGCTTGATCTCGTGTTTTTTGGTCAGCTTGGCGATGACCCTTATTCCAACGGGTTGCGCGCGGCCTTTCCGAAGGCGCGCTTTGTTCCGGGGGTTGATCAGAATCATGATTTTGAGGTGCTGCGCCGCTCTGCCAATGTGGCGCTCAGCATTTCCACCTTTGCCTGGCTGGCCGCCTGGCTGGGCGAGGCCGAACGTATTTATATGCCGGTAGGCGGTATGTTTAGCCCGATCCAGCATCCGGATTTTATTCTCACACCGCTCGACGAGCCAGCCTATCGTTTCATGCTGCTGCCGCCGGTCGAGGCGGTGAATCCGTTTGAGGATATCACCCGCTTTCTGCTGATGCAGGAAACCATCGCAAGCCAAACACGCCTGGCCAGCCTGAAGGAGTTGCGTGAGATGCTGCCGCGATCACGCAAGCTTGGCAGAGGCATGGTGCCGGTTAAAGGGTTTAACAACGCCGCCCATCTGGCCGCCAATCCAGAGGCGGCGCATGAGGTGCGGGCCTTGCGGCAGACCGCCCTTAACCATTGCCTCACTGTGGATGAGAGAATGCAGCGGCTTTTCCGCATCTTCGATCCACTTTTTTACGCCTTCACTTATCCAGATTCGGCTGAGGCCGTTTCGCTTGGCCATTATCCTGATTTATGGACGCATTTTCGCCTCGCCGGTGAAGCCCTGGGCTACGCCTCTGCGCCGTAAACCGTCTCGGCGCGTTTTAAAAACGCGTTCACCATGTGTTGTACTGCCTCGGTGAACACCGTGCCGATGGCTTTTTGTAGAATGATGTTGCGAAATTCAAAATCCACGAAGAAATCCACCTCGCATCCTTCCGGGTGGAGTACGAAATCCCAGCGATTATGCAGATATTTGAATGGCCCGTTCTCATACTCAACGCGGATGGCGCAGGGGTCATCGCCATCGCCTGGCAGCAACGTCACCCGGCTGGTGAAACTTTCCCGGAATGGGCCGAAGCCAATCGTCAAATCCGCGATCATCAGATTATTCACATGGTTGCGCACGCGCGCCCCCACGCACCAGGGTAGGAATTTCGGATATTTCCCCACATCCGCCACCAGCGCGTAAAGCTGCTGCGGGGTGAAAGGAACGATCTTCTGCTGCGCGTGTTTTGTCACTAGGCCGCCAGTTGTTTTGCCCGGGCCGTGCGCAGGCCTTCGAAATCGGCATCCGCGTGGTAGGAGGACCGGGTAAGCGGTGTTGCCGCCACTTGCAGGAAGCCTTTGGCTCGCGCCAGCGCCGCCAATTCCTCAAATTCCTCCGGCGTCCAGAATTTCTCTACCGCCGCGTGCTTTACGGTCGGCTGTAAATATTGCCCAATCGTGATGAAATCCACATCCGCGATACGCAGATCGTCCATCACCTGGGAAATCTCGGATTTGCTCTCGCCCAGCCCCACCATCAGCCCGGATTTGGTGAAGATCGACGGATCCACCTGCTTCACCTTATCCAGCAGCCGGATGGACTGATAATACCGCGCCCCCGGCCGTATCGTCGGGTAAAGCCGTGGCACGGTCTCGAAATTATGGTTGAACACGTCTGGCTTCGCTGCCGCCACAACCTCGATCGCCCCCGGCTTGCGTAGAAAATCAGGCGTCAGAATTTCAATCGTCGTGGCGGGTGCTGCGAGCCGCACGGCGGCGATCACGGCGGCGAAATGTGCCGCCCCGCCATCGGGCACATCGTCACGGTCCACGGAGGTTATCACCACATGCCGTAACCCCAATTGCGCCACGGCTTCGGCCACGCGGCGGGGTTCATCCGCATCCAGCGCGTTCGGCAACCCGGTGGAGACATTGCAGAAGGAACAAGCGCGGGTGCAAATCTCGCCCATGATCATCATCGTCGCGTGGCGCTGAGACCAGCATTCCCCGATATTCGGGCAGGCGGCTTCCTCGCAAACGGTCGCGAGCTTCTTCTCGCGCATCAACGCGCGGGTTTCGTGATAAACTGGGTGCGTGGGTGCCTTCACACGAATCCAATTCGGCTTGCGGGCAATCGGGTTGTCCGGCCGGTGCTGTTTCTCCGGGTGACGTATCCGGTGGTCTATCTCGATGCGTGTGGCCATTTCGTGCTCACCTAACAAAATGCCCCCTTGCGGGGGCATTGGGTATCTTAGAAGTGGATGACCCGCCCAAAAGCGTCAAGCACGGATTCATGCATGGCTTCCGAGATGGTGGGGTGGGGGAACACCGTTTCCATCAGTTCGGCCTCGGTGGTCTCCAACTGCCGGGCGATCACATAGCCCTGGATCATCTCGGTCACTTCCGCGCCGATCATATGCGCGCCCAACAGCGCGCCGGTCTTGGCGTCGAACACGGTTTTCACCAGCCCCTCCGGTTCGCCCAGGGCAATCGCCTTGCCATTGCCGATGAACGGGAACCGCCCCACCTTCACCTCATGCCCGGCTTCCTTGGCCTTAGCCTCGGTCAGCCCGACGCTGGCCACTTGCGGGTGGGCGTAAGTGCAACCGGGGATGTTGCCGGTTTCGAATGGATGCGGCTTCAGCCCTGCAATGTTCTCAACGCACACAATCGCCTCGTGGCTCGCCTTATGCGCCAGCCAGGGCGGCCCGGCGAGGTCACCAATGGCGTAAATGCCCGGCTCGCCGGTCTGGCCATAGCCATCCACCACCACATGGGTGCGGTCGATCTTCGCCTTGGTGTTCTCCAGGCCGATATTCTCGACATTGCCGACAATACCAACCGCTGAGATCACCTTTTCGACCTCGAACACCTGTTCCTTGCCGCCAGCCTCAACCGTAACCTTCACGGAAGCCGCACTCTTCTCGGCCTTCTTCACCACGGCGGAGGTGAGGATTTTAATCCCCTGCTTCTCAAAGCTCTTGCGCGCCAGGGCGGAAATCTCGGCATCTTCCACCGGCAGAATGCGGTCCAGCATTTCCACCACGGTCACATCCACGCCCAGCGCGTTATAGAAGCTGGCGAACTCGATACCGATGGCGCCGGAACCCATAATCAGCAGGGATTTCGGCATGGTCTCCGGCACCATGGCCTCGAAATAAGACCATATCTGCTTGCCATCCACTTCCAGGCCGGGAATTTGCCGTGGCCGCGCGCCGGTGGCCAGAATGATATGCGGAGCCTGAAGCTGGGCCACGGGCTGGTTGTTCAGGCTGACGGAAAGATGGCCATTGCCCATAAGTTTGCCAAAGCCATCATACACCGTCACCTTGTTCTTCCGCATCAGATGCCCGATGCCGGACGAAAGCTGCTTGGAAACAGCGCGCGAGCGCGCTACCACCTTGGTCAGATCTACCTTCACATCGCCCACGGTGATGCCAAAGGCATCCGCATGGTCGATCAGGTTTTTCACCTCGGCAGAGCGCAGCAGCGCCTTGGTGGGAATGCAGCCCCAGTTCAGGCAGATGCCGCCCAGATGCTTGGCCTCCACCAGCGCCACCTTCATTTTGAGCTGTGCCGCGCGGATGGCGGCGACATAGCCGCCTGGCCCGCCGCCAACCACAATCAGGTCGAATTTATCAGCCATGTCGTTATCCCCGGTTAGAGCAATATGTGTTTAAGTTGACGCGGTAGCGTCAAGATAACCACATGAAATTGCTCGCCAAAATAAAAGCTAGAGCATTAGGCCGAGCGGCTCTTCGAGCAAGCCCTTAACGGTTTGCACAAACTCAGCCGCCCCCGCGCCATCCATCACCCGGTGGTCGGCGGTGATGGTGATGCTCATCATTGTGGCGATCTTGATCTCGTCACCCTTCACCACGGCCTGTTTGGTGCCAGCCCCCACCGCCAGAATCGCCGCCTGGGGTGGGTTGATGATGGCGGTGAATTCAGCCGTGCCGAACATGCCGAGATTGGAGATGGAGAAGCTGCCGCCCTGGAACTCTTCCGGTTTCAACTTGCCCGCCTTCGCCCGCCCCGCCAAATCCTTCATGGCATTGGAAATGGCGGCAAGCCCAAGCTGGTCCGCGTTGCGGATGATGGGCGTGATCAGCCCTTCCGGCAGCGAAACCGCGATCGAGATATCCACGTCGTGGTGCTGAATGATCGCCTCTTCAGTCCAGGAGGCATTCACATTCGGGTGCCGACGCAGCGCCACAGCGCAGGCCTTAATTACGAGGTCATTTACCGAAAGCTTATACGCCCCCGGCCCCTCCTTGGGGGATTTGCCGTTGAGTTCGGCGCGCAGCGCCAGCAGCTTGTCGATCTCTACATGCGCGGTGAGAAAGAAATGCGGCACCAGCTGCTGCTCGCCAAGCCGGCGGGAGATGACCTTGCGCATATTGGTGTTCGGCACCTTGGTATGCGGCGTGGTGATGGCCGGGGCGGGGGCGGCGGGCTTGTCGGGCGCGGATGCCGGGGCGGCTGCGGGCATTGGTGCGGCTTCGGCCCTCGGCGCTGGGGCGTGGGCGGGTTGGCCTTCCACATCCGCGCGCACGATCCGCCCGTTCGGGCCTGAACCCTTCACGGAAGCCAGATCGATGCCGTTCTGCTTGGCGATGCGTTTTGCCAGCGGTGAGGCAAAAACCCGCTCGCCATGCTCAACTGGGGCCGCAGCGGCGGCTGCCGGGGCAGGGGCGGCAGCTTTTGGCTCCTCCTTCGGCGCTTCCGCCTTCGCGGCGGGCGCTGCGGCGGGTGTATCCACCGCCTCGCCCTTGGCAGCGGTAATCACGCCGATCACGGCATTTACCGCCACGCCATCAGTGCCTTCCGGCACCAAAATTTTGGCGAGGAACCCCTCATCCACGGCTTCCACTTCCATGGTCGCCTTGTCGGTCTCGATCTCGGCGATTACATCGCCGGATTTGATCTCATCGCCTTCCTTCTTTATCCATTTGGCAAGCTTGCCTTCAGTCATCGTCGGCGAGAGAGCAGGCATCAGAATATTAATGGCCATGTTGGAACGCCTTCCGGATCAGAACAGTTTTTTCACGGCATCCACAACCCATTCAGGCTGGGGCAGCGCCAGTTTTTCGAGGTTGGCCGCATAGGGCATCGGCACGTCCACGCCGGCCACGCGGGCGGGTGGGGCATCCAGCCAGTCAAAGCAATGCTCGGTCACCACGGCGATAATCTCCGCCCCGATGCCAGCAAACGGCCAGCCTTCCTCCAGGCTCACCACGCGGCTGGTTTTCTTCACCGAAGTCGCGATGGTCTCGATATCCAACGGGCGGATGGTACGCAGATTGATCACCTCGGCGGAAATCCCCTGCTCTGCCAGCGCCTCGGCGGCCTTCAGCGCCGTATCCACCATGATCGAGAAGCTGATGATGGTGACATCGCTGCCTTCGCGCTCCACCTTCGCCTTGCCGATGGGCAGAATGAAATCCTCATCCTCGGGCACCTCGAAGCTGTGGCCATAGAGGATTTCATTCTCCAGGAAGATCACCGGGTTCGGGTCACGGATGGCCGCGCGCAGCAGGCCCTTCGCATCGGCGGCGGACCAGGGGGCCACCACTTTCAGGCCAGGGCAATGCGCGTACCAGGAGGCGAAGCATTGCGAGTGCTGTGCCGCAACACGCGCGGCCGCACCGTTGGGGCCACGGAACACAATCTGCGCGCCCATCTGTCCGCCGGACATATAAAGCGTCTTGGCGGCGGAGTTGATGATCTGGTCGATCGCCTGCATGGCGAAGTTGAAGGTCATAAATTCCAGGATTGGCTTCAGCCCGTTCATCGCCGCACCCACGGCCATGCCAGTGAAACCATGCTCGGTAATGGGTGTGTCGATCACGCGGCGGGGGCCGAACTCGTCCAGCATCCCCTGGCTGATTTTGTAAGCGCCCTGATATTGGGCGACTTCCTCGCCCATCAGGAACACGTCCTTGTCGGCTCGCATCTCCACCACCATGGCCTCGCGCAAAGCCTCGCGCACGGTCATGGTCTTGGTTGCACCCCATTCCTTTTCCGTCGTCGCCTGTATCGTGGCGACGGCTTTCTGCGGCTTGGTCAGGGGGGCAGGCGCTGGGGCCTCAGCCTTGGGTGCCGGGGCGGGTTGAGCGGCTTCAGAACCGCCATTCAGCCTGGCGATAACGGCATTCACCGCCACGCCCTCGGTGCCTTCCGCCACCAGAATCTCGGTAAGGGTGCCTTCATCCACGGCTTCCACTTCCATGGTCGCCTTGTCGGTCTCTATCTCGGCGATCACATCGCCGGACTTCACCTCATCGCCGACTTTTTTAAGCCATTTGGCGAGCGTGCCCTCGGTCATGGTGGGGGAGAGGGCGGGCATCAGAATATCGGTCATGGCTTTAGCCCTCCACCAACACATCGGTATAAAGCTCGGCGGGGTCTGGTTCCGGCGAGGTTTGCGCGAAATCAGCGGCTTCTTGCACGCGCGCCTTAATTTTGTCGTCCAACGTTTTCAGCTCTGCTTCGCTCACGCCCAGCTCCTCCAGCCGCTTCCTGGCGCTATCCAGGCTGTCATGTTCGGTCCGCATTTTCTGCACTTCCTCGCGGGTGCGGTATTTCGCGGGGTCGGACATGGAATGCCCGCGATAGCGATAAGTCTTCATCTCCAGCAGAAATGGTCCCTTGCCGGCGCGGCAATGCGCCACGGCCTGCTCACCCGCCGCCTTCACTGCCAGCACATCCATGCCATCCACAGCCAGGCTGGGCATACCCCAGGGCGCGGCATTGTGGGAAAGGTCAGTGGAGGCGGTGGCGCGTTCAACCGAGGTGCCCATGGCGTAGCGGTTGTTTTCAATGATGAATACCACGGGCAGCTTCATCAGCGCCGCCAGATTATAGCTTTCGTAAACCTGCCCCTGATTGGACGCGCCCTCGCCGAAATAGGTGAGGCTCACATTGTCGTTCTCGCGGTACCAGTTGGAGAAGGCGAGGCCGGTGCCCAGAGAAACCTGCGCGCCGACAATGCCATGCCCGCCGAAGAAGCCCTTCTCCTTGCTGAACATATGCATGGAGCCGCCCTTGCCCTTGGAATAACCGCCGATGCGCCCGGTCAGCTCCGCCATCACGCCTTTCGGGTCCATGCCGGTGGCCAGCATATGCCCATGGTCGCGGTAGGAGGTGATAATCTCGTCGCCTTCCTTCAGGCAGTGCTGCATTCCAACAACAACAGCTTCCTGCCCAATATAGAGATGGCAGAACCCGGCAATCAGACCCATGCCGTAAAGCTGCCCGGCCTTCTCCTCGAAGCGGCGGATCAGCAGCATCCGCTCATAAGCGTTCAGCAATTCTTCCTTATTCATCGCATCGGTGGGTTTCTTTGTGGCTTTCCTGGCTTTGTCAGGGCTTGCGGCCATGTGTTTTGGCTCCCGGGTTTGTACATGTTCCGTTGGCAGCTAGGCCGAACATGCCGCCGCGCGCAAGAGAAGATTCGAAAACATCCTCTTTGCATATGCAAAAAAATAAATTAACCAGAAGTTGGTTAATTTATTCTGTTTTTGTTGATGCGGATATTGTTGGCGAAATAAAATTTCAATTCCGTGACTTTTGGGCGATCTCCATGGCGTGTTTGCCTGGAACAAGGAAACGATTAATCGGAGGTTTTTTGCGTGGGCAGCTCCACGACCAGATCGTTCGGGTTGGCGAGATTCAGCACGGTGCGCGCCTCTTCATCCAGCATATCCGGCTGAATGCTTTGCCCCGATAGGGCGGCTACTTTTGTCTGCCACATCAGCATGGTTTTATGCACCGTATCGGCCTGACTCTGTGCAGCCTGCAATTCTGTGCGCTGCGCCGCCTGGGCCTCCAGCCCGCTTTTGCCATGCACAGCGTTCCACCCAAAATAATAGGTGAGCGCCAGGAACAGTGCCGGTCCCACCAATCCACGCAGGCGATATTTTATGGCGCGAAGCAAAACGGTTCCTTGACAAAATAACGAAAAGCTCGGTGAGGCCGAGTCTTGAGTCATTCTTGCTGGTTTCGCAAGAGCTTTCTGCTTTATCCTTATGATTTTAATAAATTTAATGAACTTGCGTTGGAATGCCATGTTTTGGCCGCAGGCACAGCATCGAATCGCCGCACCACGCACACCATATGTTAAACGGAAGGGGCGAGGTTGATGCCTATGCGGGTCAGGCTATGGCTGATGGGTTGTGTGGTGGCGGCCGGTATGGCGGCGGCAGGTGTTGCCCCTGTTTTGGCCGATGGGGGTCATAACGGCCAGAGCGGCTGGAATGATGGCCATTGGAATGGCGACAGGGACGCTCATTCTTATGATGATTGGCAAGACCATGGCTGGATGGATGATGACCGCCGCTGGCACTGGTTTCCAGGTTGGGGGCCAGGGATTGCGGTTTATGCGGCACCGGTGCTCCCGCCTGAATATTACGCACCGCCACCGCCACCGCCACCGCCACCGCCCGTTTATTACGCACCGCCCCCGCCGGTTTATGTGGCGCCGCCACCTTCCATCATCATCACGCCGGGCGGCATCGGCATCGCGCCTTAACGCCTAACATTCAAGGCCATTTCACCTCTGGCGGCATGGACATCAAAATGGCCTCAGTATTGCCGCCGGTTTTCAGCCCGAATGTCGTCCCCCGGTCGTAGAGCAGATTGAATTCCACATACCGCCCCCGGCGGATGAGCTGTGCTTCGCGTTCTTCCGGCGTGAAGTTCTCATGCATGCGACGGCGGACGATCGGCGGGTAGGCGGCTAAAAACGCCTCACCCACATCCCGCGTGAAGGCGAAATCCGCTACTGCGTCGCCGCTATCCAGATAGTCGTAGAATATCCCGCCCGCGCCGCGCTTCTCGCCCCTATGCGGCAGGTAGAAATACTCATCGCACCACGCCTTGAATTTTGGGTAATAGGCGGGGTCGTGCTTGTCGCAGGCGGTTTTATAGGCGGCATGGAAAAACGCTGAATCCTGTTCCGCCGCCCCGGTGCCCGGCTGCAAGGGGGTCAAATCGCCGCCGCCACCAAACCAACCCTTCGCGGTCACGATCATGCGGGTGTTCATATGCACCGCCGGAATTTTTGGGCTGCGGGGATGGATGACGAGTGAAATGCCTGCCGCCCAAAATTTCGCTCCCGTCTCGGTGCCGGGAATCCGGCTCGCGAATTCGGTGGTGAATTCGCCCTCCACCACCGAAATATTCACCCCGGCCTTCTCGAAAATTTGCCCGCGCATCACGCTCATCTCGCCACCGCCACCGCCTGGCCTCTCCCATGCGGTGCGGGCAAACTGGCCATTTCCGCCTTCGCCCTCAATCGCCTCCAGCGCGGCGCAAACGCGGTCCCGCAGGGTTGCAAACCAGGCGGCGGCCTCGGGCTTTAGGCTTTCATGTGGGGGCAAATTGCTCATGCGGCGGGTTTAGGCCATGTGCCAAAGCCGATCCACTCTTGAAATTTTTCTGCTCTGCCTCCACGCTGCATTCCAGGGGAGAGATCATCTTCCAGGGAGCGAAATATGGCTGAATCAACAGCGAAGCCAGGAGCCGTGCCAGCAGAGGCCGATCGGCGCGATTTTTTACGAATCCTCGCCATGGCCGGCGGTGCCGTTGGTGTGGCCTCGGTGATTTGGCCATTGGTGGATGCGCTAAACCCCGGTGATGCCGCAGAAGCGCATGCGCAGCCGATCATCACCGTATCGGATATTCCCGAAAACAGCGCCAAAAGGGTCTATTGGGCGGATACGCCGATTCTGATCCGGCGGTTGACGGATAAGCAGATTGCGGATGCCTCGGTGGTGGCGATGACGGATTTGCCCGACCCGGCGGAAATTTCCACCCGCGTTGCCCCCGGCAACGGGCATTTCGTGGTGGTGGTGGGGCTGAACACCGGCACGCCCTGCGAGTTGGAGGGCAACAGCCCCTCTGACCCGCATGGTAATTTCGAGGGCTGGGTGTGCCCGTGCGATGGCAGCCAATACGACGTTCTGGGGCGGGTGCGCTCCGGCCCGGCCAGACGCAACCTCGTGATTCCTCGTTTTACGTTCATCAATAAAGATCAAATTCAGCTTGGCTAAGGGGGCGGAAATGCAAATCGAAGCAAAGCAAAGCTGGTTGGCAGCGCGCGTGCCTGGCCTGGAATGTATGTGCGGTTTAATGCGGGAGGGCCGAGCCCCGGGCGCGCCCTGGCTCGCCGCCTTGCCAGCCTTGCTGGGGGCGTTGCTGGCGGTACTGCTGGCCTCGGGCGTGGTGATGACGGTTTATTATAATCCCTGGCACGCTTACGCCTCGTTGCAAGCCATTTCACGGGAGGTGCGCGGCGGCTGGCTGGTGCTGGGCTATCATCAAACCGGTGCCAGCCTGATTTTCGCGTTGCTGTATCTGCATCTGTTCCGTGTGCTGCTGGTGCGCGGCTACCGCGCCCCGGCGGAGTTTGCGTGGATGCTCTGGGTGAAGTTGCTGGCGGTTTTGCTGTTCACCGGCTGGCTGGGCTTTGTGTTGGATGGCGGGGCGGGTGGGTACGCCTCCTTGTTCAATGCCAGCAATGACGCAATGACGCTTTCCGGCTTTCCTGGCGAGGTGGAGCGGTGGTTTCTGGGTGCTGCGCCGGGTGGTGCCACGCTGGCGCGGCTGCTGGTGTTTCATGTGCTGCTGGCGCTTTGTGCGGTTGGGATTGTTCTGCTGGCCCGCGCCGCCGCCAGAAAGGCGCGGCCAATGCCGCAGGGCCGGGTGGTGCCGTTCTGGCCGGTTTATGCGTCGCAATATTTCGCAGCGCTCGCGGTGTTGGCGCTGGTGTTCACAGTGCTGCTCTGTTTTGCGCCGCATTGGGGGCAGGGGGCGCAAAACTCTATTCCGGCTTCCGCCATGGCCGTGCCGGTTATCTCTTACCCCTGGTATCTTACCCCCATTGCCGGGCTGGCAGGGGTGTTTCCGGGCGTTGCGGGGCATGTTTGGATCGTTATTCTGGCCGTTGGCCTGCTTTATGCGTTGCCGTGGCTGGACCGTTCAAATGGCGCGCAGCCCGGGCGGGTTTATAAGCTGCTAACATGGCTGCTGGGGTTGGATGTGCTGGCTTTGGGCCTTGTAACGGCTTTCCCCATGGGAGCGATGCTGCCTGAGCTGTTCGCTTTCTGGTTCTTTTTCCACTTTCTGGTGCTCACGCCGCTGGTAACGATGATGGAGGCTGCATGATGCGCCGTTTCTTTGCTCCCTTGCTGATGGCGGGGCTGTTGGCAGGTTTTGCCGCCCGGGCGGAGGACACGCTGTCTCCGTTAAAATTTCAGTCAGACGGCGCAGTTGGCAGCATAGACCTTGCCGCCGCCCAGCGCGGTTTTGCTGTGTATCAGGGCGTGTGTGCGAGCTGCCATGGCATGAGCAGCCTGCATTACCGGGATTTACAGGCGCTGGGGCTGACGCCCGAGCAGGTTGCGGGCATTGCCGGCAGCGTGAAGCTGGCTGATGGCAGCTCCGCCACGTTGAATTCCCGCTTTAAAGAGCCCGCGCCAATGAGTATGGGCGGTGCCGTGCCGCCCGACCTTTCCAGCATTGTGGCGCAGCGCCCCGGCGGCACGCGCTATATTTACGATTTTCTGACCGGGTTTGGCCCGGCCCCGGCGGGCTTCACGCTGCTGCCCGGCCATAATTACAACGCGGCTTTTCCGGGTGGGCAGGTTACCATGCCCGCCGTGCTGCGCGATAACGCGGTAACCTACGCTGATGGCACCAAAGCCACCACAGCGCAGGAAGCAGCAGATGTGGCGGAGTTTCTCACATGGTCATCGGACCCGAATTTATCCGCCCGGCACGCGGTGGGTTTGCGCGCAGTGATTTTCTTCGCCTTCCTCACCATCGTGGCAATGCTGACCAAACGCAAAATCTGGCGGCAGGAAGGCTGATCCCTTTACACTGTAAAAAGCGTGATATTTTCTCTGGGTTCTGCTAGGCTGAGCGCGCCATACCAGCGCGGGCACATAACCGCGCGGATAGAGGAGCAAAGCCATGCATATTCGCAATCCCATAGAGTGGGTAGTGGAGCAGATCGAAGCCCCAGGCAGAACCATAGGCAGCACCCGGCCCGAGGATTATTGGTCTCTGC
>JAKBCH010000099.1 GCA_021808055.1 Pseudomonadota bacterium
CGACCCCAGGCTGGAGGGCGAGCGCGGGAAAGCTTTAAGGGTTTTGCTTAATTTGTTCGACCAGCGCGATGCGATTTCAACCGTGAATGCAGGATAGAGCCATAATGGCTTCCTACCCCACCACGCCGAAAGTTGGCATTGGTATTGTGCTTATTAAAAACAACGAGGTGTTACTGGCCCGCCGTGGCAAGCCGCCGGGTGCGGGGTTATGGTCTTTGCCTGGTGGAAAACAGGAACTTGGCGAGACAGCCGAAGAAGCCGCCCGGCGGGAATTGCTGGAGGAAACTGGGCTGGAATGCGGCAAGCTGGTGCTTGTGGGACACGCCGATTCCATCCACCGCGATGCACAGGGAAGGATTGAATATCACTACACCATCCTAGATTTCGCAGCACGTTATGTGGGCGGCGAGGCCGTAGCGGGAGACGATGTGCGAGAGGTAGCCTGGGCACGGCCGGATGAGTTCGACAACTATAAACTCCGTGAAGATGCGCGGCGGATGATCGAGACCGCATTCCGACTTGCCTAGAGTGCCTTTTCAATGGCCCGCTTTACCCGTCCAGCCTCCGGTTTGGTGGTGGAGACAAAGAAATCCAGCAATACGCCGTTCTTATCGATGAGGTATTTGTAGAAATTCCAGCGCGGCCGAGCCAGAACGCCTTTTTCCGCCACCACCCAGCGGAAGAACGGGTGCGCCGCCTCCCCGATGGCATGCACCTTGGCCATCATGGGAAAGTCAACGCCGTAATTCATTTGGCAGAACTGAGCGATTTCCTCGGCACCACCTGGCTCCTGCGCGCCGAAATCATTGCAAGGTACGCCCAGCACCACTAAGCCGCGTGGGCCGTAAATCTCCCATAATTTCTGTAAGCCTGCATATTGCGGGGTGTAGCCGCACTGGCTGGCGGTGTTGACCAACAAAATGGGTTTTCCTGCCAGGGCGCTGAGCGGATAAGGCGCGCCGCCTAAAGTTTTGAACGAAAATTCGTAAGCGCTGGCCATTTCCACTCCCGGACTCTAAAAATCCCACCATGGCGAATAAAGCACCGATTCAAGCCCTCATCAACGTGATGGCGGCGCTGCGTGACCCCGAGACTGGCTGCTCCTGGGACAAGGAGCAGGATTTTACTACCATCGCTCCTTACACAATCGAGGAAGCCTATGAGGTGCGCGCCGCGATCGGCTCTGGCGACCCGGCGGTATTGAAGGATGAGTTGGGTGACCTGCTATTTCAGGTGGTCTACCACGCCCGTATGGCCGAGGAGCGTGGCTGGTTCAAATTCGACGATGTTGCCGAGGCGATCACGGGCAAGATGATCCGCCGCCACCTGCATGTCTTCGGGGAGGAAACGGCACGCTCGGCTGCCGCCCAAACCGCCGCCTGGGAAATACAAAAAGCCAACGAACGCGCCAGCCTAGCCCAACATGGGGCGCTGGATGGTGTGGCCACCGCCCTGCCCGCGTTAAGGCGCGCGCAGAAGCTCACCAGCCGGGCGGCGCGGGTGAAGTTCGACTGGCCGGATGCCGAGGCGGTGCTGGAGAAGCTGGATGAGGAAGTGGCCGAATTGAAGGCTGAGCTGGGTGAGGCGAAGCCAGAGCGTATTGCCGATGAGCTAGGGGATTTACTGTTCGTGCTGGTAAATCTTGCCCGCAAGCTGGGGCAGGATGCGGAGAGCTGCCTTGAAGGGGCAAACGCGAAATTCATCCGCCGGTTTGGCCGGGTGGAGGCGTTGCTTGCCGCGCGCGGCAAGACCCCACATGATTCAACGCTGGAAGAGATGGAAGATTTATGGACCAAGGCAAAGAAGGAGGGGTTATGAAAAAATTGCTAGAAGGTTATGAGCGGTTCCGTAACGGGTATTGGCAGGAGCATAAGAACCGTTATTCCACACTGGCACGGGATGGGCAGTCGCCGCCAGCGATGGTGATTGCCTGCGCAGATTCCCGCGTCGCCCCGGAGATGATTTTCGATTGCGCGCCAGGCGAAATCTTTGTGGTGCGCAATGTGAGCGCCCTGGTGCCGCCCTATGCGCCGGATGGCAAGCAGCACGGCACCTCCGCGGCGGTGGAATTCGCAGTGAACGCTTTGCATGTGCGCAGCATCGTGGTGCTGGGGCATAGCCGCTGTGGCGGCGTTCAGGCGCTGATGAAGGGGCCTGAAGGTGGGCGTGACTTCGTGGATGCCTGGATGAAGATCGCCAAGGCCGCCCGCCAGCGGGTATGCGATTCGCCCGAAACCGCCGAGGCGGATTTCGAGACACAATGCGCCGCCTGCGAGCATGAGGCGGTTCGCGTTTCGCTTGCCAACCTGCTCACCTTTCCCTGGATCAAGGAGCGGGTGATGGATGGCAGGCTTACCCTGGCCGGGCTGCATTTCAACGTCGAAACCGGGCATTTGCAGATGGTTTGAAAAAACGCGTTTTAATCCTGGCATGATAGGCTTGAAATAAGTGTAGCCTTGGCTACATTTGCTCGACGCGACTAAAGCTACGCGCAATTGGAGTGCCGCGAAGATATGGATGTCGATGCACAAACCGGGCTAAGCAAGCGGACGCAAACGGAAATTCGCGCCGTTTTGGCCGGTCGGCGGCATGGGTTCGCTACCCCGCTGCTGTTCGCTGGGCCCGCCGTTATCGCTTCCATTGCCTATATGGACCCCGGCAATTTTGCGACCAACATCCAGGCGGGCGCGCGTTACAACGACCAGCTTCTGTGGGTCGTGGTACTGGCCAATGTCATCGCCATGCTGTTCCAGGGGCTATCCGCCAAGCTGGGCCTCGTTACCGGCCGCAACTTGGCGGAACTTTGCCGCACCCACCTGCCCCGCCCGCTGGTTTATGCGATGTGGGCGGTGAGCGAGGTGGCCGCCATGGCGACGGATCTGGCAGAATTTTTGGGCGGCGCCATCGGCCTCTCGCTGCTGTGCCATCTGCCGCTGATGGCGGGCATGGTGGTGACCGGGATCATCACCTTGCTCATGCTGGTGTTGGGCGGACGCGGTTTCAGGCCGATGGAGCTGATGATTGGCTTGCTCGTTCTGGTGATCGCGATCTGCTATGTGGCGGAGCTATTTATTGCGCCAGTGAATTGGGCGGAAGCGGCAGCCGGTTCGGTGCTGCCTCGGTTGCCAGATAGCGAGGCGCTGACCATCGCGGTTGGCATTATCGGTGCAACGGTTATGCCGCACGCGCTTTATCTACATTCCAGCCTCACCCAGCACCGCGTGACGCCGCGCAACGACGATGAGCGCCGCATGTTGTTACGATTCTCCAACCGCGAGGTACTGGTGGCGCTCAGTGTTGCCGGGCTGGTGAATATGGCGATGGTAATGACCGCGGCTGGCGCCTTCCACGCCGGGCATCGGGAAGTCGCGGACATCGGCACCGCTTATCATACGCTTTCACCGCTGCTTGGGCCGGCGGCGGCGGGCGTATTTCTGGTGTCGTTGATGGCGTCTGGCATCTCCTCCTCCACCGTTGGCACGATGGCGGGTCAGGCGATCATGCAAGGTTTTGCCGGGTTCAAAATTCCCGTCTGGGTGCGCCGATTAGTGACCATGGTGCCAGCTTTCGCGGTGGTGATCATGGGCGTGAATACGACCCAGGCGCTGGTGATCAGCCAGGTTGTGCTCTCTTTTGCTTTGCCAGTGCCGATGGTAGCCCTTGTGGTGTTCACCCGCCGGCGGGATATCATGGGGCGGTTTGCAAATACCAGGCTGGTAAACGGCACCGCGACCGGCGGCGCGGCAGTGATTTTGGTTTTGAACGCGGTGCTGCTGGTGCAGACCCTCGGCTGACCTGACCGAGCCGGCCGCGACCGCCGCCCCGGTGTGCGGGGCAACGCGCACCAGCCTGACAAGGCCCCGCCAAGTGGTGACCTTCCCGCCAAGATAAACAACAACCACCCCTGGAAAATTGGATAGATCCAATGGAGGCTTGCTTGATTGGCATAGCCATTATTCTATGATATAACACTGTAAACAATTTTTTATTTATGAGTTAATGATGTTAACTAAAAAGCCTGAAAAACTCGAACTGCGCTCTGTGCTGCTTCAGGCAGGCCGTGAAATTCTGGCAGCGGAAGGTATGGTCGGGCTTGGCCTGCGCGCGGTAACGCGGCGCGCGGGCGTATCTCCTACGGCGGCATACCGGTATTTTGCCGATCGTGAACATCTGCTTGCCGCCATCGCCACCTCCGGCGTATGGGAACTGACAGCGGATCTGGAGACGGCGGACCGCTCCAGCGCAGAGCCGCTGATCGCGCAGGCAGTCGCTTATGTGCATTTCGCGACCACAAATGCGGCCCTTTATCGGCTGATCTTTGGGCCAGAGCGGCTAGCCCACTACCCAGAACTTGAGAACGCGTTGGCTGCCGCCTACAGCATACTCGCCGCACGGGTGGCCAAAACCGTGGAGCCGGGCGCGGCAGAGGATAAAAGCCTCGCTTGCTGGTGCTTGATGCACGGGCTGGCCAGCCGCGCGGTGGATACTCGCCTGCCCCCGGATAGCGTTGCGCCCGAGGCCCTGGCCGCGCGGTTGGCGAAGGCGCTGGTGCCGCGGGGTTAGGCTTATCTGGCCGGGCTGATTTTCAGGGCACGCAACAACATTGGCATGGTGAGGCTTTGCACCACCACCGAGAACACCACGACGCCAAAAGTGGCTATGAGTACCTGGTCGCGCATTTGCAAGTCTTTTGGCAGCGAAAGCGCTAAAGCCAACCCCAGCGCGCCGCGCAGCCCTCCCCACCAGAGCACGTGCTGAAACCGTAGCGGCAACCGTCGGGCCGAGCCCTGAAACAGAGCGCAGAGCGGGTAGATGGTCAGCGCACGGCTTAGCAGAACCATGATGATTGCCAGGGCAAGGGCATAATTACCAAGCTCGCGGAAGGGAATCACAGCGACGGTGATGCCGATGAGCAGGAACACGAAAGAATTGGCGATGAAGGCCAAAAAATCCCAGAGGGCTAGGGTGAATTCACGGCCTTTGTCTGAAAGGGAGGCGCCGTACCGGCCAGAGGAAACAAGGCCTATATTGCCCATCAGCAGCCCCGCCGCGACGGTGGCCAGAACGCCGGAGCAGTTGAAATGCGCTGCGAGCAGGAAGGAGCCGTAAGCCAGGATGGTGGTAACGGTGCTCTCCACGAGATGATCCGTGGTACGCCGGACCAGCAGAATGGCAATGCCGGCACAGAGAGCACCCGAAATGACGCCGCCGCCCACAGTCACGCCCAGCAGCCGGGCGA
>JAKBCH010000100.1 GCA_021808055.1 Pseudomonadota bacterium
GGGCCTGTTCACCAACTCGCTGCCCTTCCTGCGTACACCAAAGATGGAGAACGCTCCGGCCCTGGTGCAGGGTCTGGTGATGGCCCGTGAGGAGCTGGTGATTTTGGTGCTCACCTGGGCGGCGGCTCTTGGGGTTGGCTTTGGCCACCATTGGGCAACGCTGGAAACCCGGCTGTGGGTTGCGGTGCTGTTCACCCAGTCCATGCCGTATCTGGCTTCGGTCGGTACCTCCATTCTGGCCGCACTTCCGGCCAAGGTGGTGAAACCGGTGGCGGCCCCTGTGGCGAGGCAAGTCCGCGCCCCGGCTTTCCACCCGGCTGCTGGTGATTAATCAGCGAAGGTTCGAAAAACCCCTCTCGGGAAACCGGGAGGGGTTTTTTATTGGTTTGGCAATGGGAGTCTGCAATGCATCATAAGCCTTGCGTCATCATGGCCAGACAGCGTAAGGAACGCGCGCTTGCCGCCATGGCGCGAATCAGAACATGGCGGCGCGTGCTTTACAGGGCGGGGACGCCCTTAACGGGCAGAATTGCACCGTCCTTTTCCAGTTTCGCGCATGGGATACCGGACATTGACCGCCAAGGGGTATGCTCTTGGCGGCGGAGATGTTTGTTGTGAGTGATTTGACGTTTGAGAATTTTGGTTTTGCCTCCACCATCGTAGGCGCGCTGAAGGCCGCCGGGTTTGTAAAGCCCACCCCAATTCAGGAAAGAGCCATCCCGCACGGCCTTCAGGGCAAGGATGTTCTGGGCATCGCCCAAACCGGTACGGGCAAAACCGCTGCATTCTCCCTGCCCATGCTGCAAGCCTTCGCGACCGAGAAGCTGCATAGCCGCCGCTTTTCCACTCGCGCCCTGGTGCTGGCCCCCACGCGTGAGCTGGCGGTGCAGATTGAGCAGGAGATTAAGAAATTCGGCGCCGGGCTTGGCCTGCGAACAGTGCTGGTGGTGGGCGGTGTGAGCCGTTACAGCCAGGTGCAACGCATGATGCGCGGAGCCGACATTGTGGTGGGCTGCCCTGGCCGCGTGGTGGATTTGATGAACACCCGCGAGCTGATTATCGACCAGTGTCAGTTTTTCGTGCTGGACGAAGCTGACCGTATGCTGGACCTTGGCTTCATGCCGGACATTCGCAAGGTGGTGAACGCACTGCCTGCTCGCCGCCAGTCGGCTTTGTTCTCCGCCACCATGCCTGCGGAAATCGCCAAGCTCGCCAACGGTCTGCTGCGCGATCCAATTCGGGTGGAGATCGAGACCGTTGCCTCCACGCCACGCAAGATCGACCAGAGCGTCTATTTCGCTGAAGGCCCGGAAAAGCGGAACCTGCTGGTGAAGTTGCTGCACCAGCCTGAATTTGCCAGAACCATCGTGTTCACCCGCACCAAACGCGGGGCAGACCGCGTGGCGATGATGCTGAACGGCTCCAAAATCTCCGCCGCGGCGTTGCATGGCAATCTCAGCCAGAACCAGCGCCAGCGGGCGCTGGATGCGTTCAAGGCCGGTGAGGTTCGCGCCTTGGTGGCAACCGACATCGCCGCCCGCGGGATCGACGTGAATGCCGTCTCTCACGTTATCAATTTCGAGCTGCCGAACGAGCCTGAGAGCTACGTGCACCGCATTGGCCGCACGGCGCGCAACGGCGCGGATGGCATGGCCGTGGCGTTCTGCGATGCGACGGAGCTGCCCTACCTGAACCAGATCGAGAAGCTGACCGGCGTTAAGATGAATGTAGCCGGCGGCGAGCGGCCAAGGCAGGCCATGCCAGTGAAAAAACCGGCGCGTCACCCGGATATGCAGGTTCGCAAGGTCAAGCCCCAGCGCCCGCAATATCAGGAAAGGCGAAAAGTTGCGTAAAGCATGATTTCGATCATAGAATCCCTAAGTGTTGCTTCATAATAAAAGGTGGCACTTACCTTTGGGGGATATAGGATGAGCGAAACAAAAAAACCCGTCATCGGCATCATCGGCGGCTCGGGCTTGTATAATTTAGACTGCCTGACAAATACGCAGTGGGCAAAAGTTGAAACCCCTTGGGGCGCCCCGTCGGACGAGTTTTTTCTGGGCGATTATGAGGGGTTAAGGGTGGTGTTTTTGCCCCGCCATGGGCGCGGGCATAGAAACTCTCCTGCGTCGCTTAACTATCGCGCCAATATCGATGGCATGAAGCGGCTGGGGGTTACGGATATTATCTCCCTCTCCGCGGTGGGGTCCTTAAAAGAGGAGCTGGCGCCGGGTCATTTCGTGATCGTTGATCAGTTTATCGACCAGACCTACGCTCGCGAGAAAAGCTTTTTCGGCCCCGGCTGTGTCGCGCATGTTTCGATGGCGCACCCAGTTTGCGGGCGCTTGGGCGATGCGCTGGAGGAAAGTATGAAGGCATTGAGCCTGCCCTATACGCGCGGCGGCACCTATCTGGTGATGGAAGGCCCGCAGTTTTCGACGTTGGCGGAAAGCAATCTGTACCGCAGCTGGGGGTGCTCAGTGATCGGCATGACCAACATGCCGGAAGCCAAGCTCGCCCGCGAGGCGGAAATTGATTACGCCACCGTGGCGATGGTGACCGATTATGATTGCTGGCACGAGGACCATGACGCGGTCAGCGTGGAGCAGGTGGTGAAAGTGCTGGCGAGCAACGCCGAGAATGCCCGCAGCCTGGTGAAAAACCTGCTGCCACGTATTTCTGCGCCGCGCTCCGCCTGCCCTTATGGCTGCGACACGGCTCTTACCAACACGATGATTACGTCCAAGGAAGCGCTGGTTCCTGAAATGCTCCATAAACTCGGGGCGGTCGCCGGGCGGATTCTGAAAGCTTAAGCTAAATGTGTGGGTTTTGTGACGGCGGGAGCATCTCCCGCCGTCAATTTATGTATGGCGGGTTGGCGGCACCGCTATCGATAGGGGTGGTACGCAAAGACGGGCTGGTGGAACCGGCGCTGCGCCTGCAACCCCAAACCGGGCCGCGCCGTGTCGCTGTAACGCTGGATGCCTGCCCCGGCCATTTTGACCCCCGCATCGCCAATTTGCTGGTGGAACGCAACATTCCCGCCACGATCTTCATCACCGAAATGTGGATGCGCATGAATCCGGTTGGTCTGGCGTTCTTTCTCAAACATCCGCAAATCTTCACGCTGGAAAATCATGGCGCGCGGCATTTGCCGCCGGTGCTGGGGGCGCAGCGCGTTTACGGGCTGGAGGTGGCGGGAAGCTGGCCGGCCATTGTCTCGGAGATCGCTGGCGGGGCGGCGGCTGTGTACAGGGTCACGGGTCGGCACCCGGTTTGGTACCGAGGGGCTGCCGGGCTTTATACGCCATCGGTCATCCCGCAAATTGAGGCGCTGGGCGTGCGCGTGGCGGGCTACTCCCTGATCTCGGATGCTGGCGCCTCGCTCCCGGCGGAAATAGTCGCTGCCCGGATCAAGGCGGCGCGGGATGGCGATGTTATCGAAGGGCATATCAACCAGCCGAAACGGTCCAGCGGGGCTGGCATTGCTGCCGGTCTGGCGGTCCTGCAAGACGCTGGCGTGCAATTTGTGCGGTTGGATGAAATGGGCTGAGGCAGTAAGCGCCACAATCCTTGATTGCAAAAATAAGATTGAAAACTATTTTTTGATCAAATTACAAGATTTTAATAATTCGATACCGTATCAATGTTTAAAATTCAAAATATTAAGTATTTTATTCATTTTTTCTGGTTAATGTATCGTTAGTCAAAAATAGATACACCTCTTGCAATTGTTAGCGAGGTGTAACCATGAGCGATCAAAATAACCCCAATCAATTTCCCGGCGACGACTGGCAGGATGGCGGTGCAGGCAAAGATGATAACGGCCAGGGCTGGGGAAACGGTCCGGATGGGGATGATGGCCAGCACCCCGGTAATCCCAGTGAGGTGCTTTATGCCTATAATATCAGCCCATTAGGTGGCCATCCGGGAGCGGATGCCAACGATTATGTAATTACCAGCCCGTTCGCCATCCGCCCGCAAACGGTCGTCTCGTCCAACAGCTCGCCAGTGCTTTCCGGCGGCGAGCATTTCACAATCGTCGGGCAGAACGATCTGCAAACCTATATCGGCACCGCGACGGATGAAAAAACCGGCACCGTGCTGGGTTTCATTTTTAAAGATTCGACAACTGGAAATTACTTTCTGTTCTCTAAAAATCCGTCCCTCTGGTCTGGCACACAGCTCGACCTGCAGGCCTCCACCGGCCCCAACGACCCGCATAACGCCAATTGGAACCTGCAAAACGGCACCCCGGCTTCCTATTGCTTCCTGGCGGGCACGGCAGTGATGACGCCTGACGGCGAGGTTGCGGTGGAAAGCTTAAAGACCGGCGATATGGTGGCGCTGGCCGATGGCCGCGTTGCCCCCATCAATTGGCTTGGCGTACAAACCATTTCCACCCGCTTTGCGGACCCTTTGCGGGTTATGCCGGTACGAATTGCGGCTGGCGCGTTGGCCGATGGTTTGCCGAAGCGTGACCTGCTGCTCTCGCCTGACCACGCCATTCTGCTGGAGGGGCGGCTGGTGCAAGCTGGCGCCATGGTGAACGGGCTTTCGGTTACGCGCGAAAGCACCATGCCCGAGATCTTCCGATATTATCATGTTGAGGTGGCTGACCATTCCTGCATCCTCGCGGAAGGCGTGGCGGCGGAAACCTTTGTTGATAATGTCAGCCGGATGGCGTTCGATAACTGGCAGGAGCGTGAAGCGCCACCGACCATCGTGGAAATGAGCCTGCCACGTGTGAAATCCGCTCGCCAGTTGCCTGTGGCTATGCGGGAGGGCTTGGCGCAGCGTGCAGCGAAGCTCAGCCAGGCCAGCGCGGCAGCATAATTTCCCGTATAACCAAAAGGCGGTTCCGCTCAGGGGCCGCTTTTTTTTAGCCGCCGCGCGGCACCCCAAATGCCGTATGTTTTCTGGCCAGAGGCTCTTGCAGGCGTGGCAACAACAGGCTACCAACCCGCCATAATCGTCGGTTTCGCTGTCATAGCTCAGGGGTAGAGCACTTCATTGGTAATGAAGAGGTCCTGGGTTCAATTCCCAGTGACAGCACCAGCGAGCTTGCAACGGGTTGGCTAATGCTTTAGGCAGCCCCGACCAAGGGCCCAGATAGCTCAGTTGGTAGAGCATGCGACTGAAAATCGCAGTGTCGCTGGTTCGATTCCGGCTCTGGGCACCAT
>JAKBCH010000101.1 GCA_021808055.1 Pseudomonadota bacterium
GTGGCGGTGGCGCGTTCCGCCGTGAACGAGACCGGGATGGCCAAATTGGTACAAGCTGTCCGCGCCAGCATTGAACCCGGCGCCAGTGGCCTGCCGACCTTTGATATGAGCGATGCGGCGAAGATTTACGCCGCCACGCTGGGGCCGTTCGCGGCACAGATGCATCAAGTGCACAGCCTTGTGGTGGCGCCCTCCGGCGCATTGCTGGCGCTGCCCTTCTCGCTGCTGCCCACCAGCCCCGCCAGCGTGGATAACCTCGCCGCCGCGCCCTGGCTGATCCGCGAAACCAGCCTTGCTTATGTGCCAGCCGCGGCGAATTTCGTTTCATTACGGCGCGCACAGGGAACGTCCGCCGCGAAACGGCCTTGGTTCGGCTTTGGCGATTTCCAGCCAGTGTCGCTGGCTCAAGCGCAACAAACGTACAACCCCGCCACCTGCCCTGAAAGTGCCGCCGAATTCGCCGGGCTGCCGCAACTGCCCTATGCAAGGCTGGAATTGCAGGCGGCGGCGGCGGTGTTTGGTGCTGGCCCGCAGGATGAGCTGCTAGGGGCGGCCTTTACCGTGCCGGATGTGCAGAAGGCGGATTTGCGGAATTTCCAGATTCTACATTTCGCCACCCATGCGCTACTGCCGACGGACCTGCCCTGCCAGCCGGAGCCGGCCATCGTTACCTCTGCCCCGGCGGGCGCCAACTCCGCGAATAATGCGCTGCTGACAACGAGCGACGTGACCGGGCTGAAGCTGGATGCAAATCTCGTGGTGCTCTCCGCCTGCAATACCGGCGGCGGCGAAGCGGGCGGCGAGGCGCTTTCCGGGTTGGCCCGCAGCTTCTTCTATGCCGGGGCGCGGGCAATAATGGTGACGCAATGGTCGGTAAACGACCAGGTCTCCGCCTATCTGGTGGCGGACACGCTCTCACGCCTGCATGCGGGCAATGCGGGCGGGGCGGCGGGCAGCTTGCGGGCGGCGCAGCTGGCGCTGATTGCCGGGGCAGGGAAAAGTTTCCCGGCGCAGATCGCGGATCCGTTTTATTGGGCGGCCTTTACCGTGATCGGCGATGGCGGCGCCGAGCCTCTTTCCGCCAACGTATCCTCAAGTCTATAAACCATCATGACCGAAATGCTGGGAAAGTACGAACTCCGCCACGTGCTCGGCAAGGGCGCCATGGGCACCGTGTATGAGGGATACGATCCCATCATCGACCGGCGCGTGGCGATTAAAACCGTCAAACTGCCCGACCAGGAGGATGTGGAGGCGCAGGAGGAGCTGGCCCGCTTCAAGCGCGAGGCACAGGCCGCCGGGCGGCTCAGCCACCCCAATATCGTCGGCGTGTTCGACTATGGCGAGACGCCGGAGTTGGCCTATATCGTCATGGAGTTCGTGGACGGCACGACATTGAAGCAAGTGCTGGACAAGGGCGAACGGTTCGGGATTCCCGAGATCGTGCGGATCATGGACGGTTTGATGACCGGGCTGCAGTTCAGCCACGGGCGTGGCGTCGTTCACCGGGATATCAAACCCGCGAACATCATGCTTACCAAGGCGGGTGAGGTGAAGATCGCGGATTTCGGCATCGCGCGGATCGAAAGCAGCTCGATGACTCAAGCCGGGACCATGCTGGGCACGCCCTCCTATATGTCGCCCGAGCAGTTCATGGGCCAGACGGTGGATGCGCGCACGGACCTCTATTCCTCCGGCGTAATGCTCTACCAACTTCTCACAGGTGAAAAACCGTTCGATGGCGGGTTGACCGCGATCATGCACAAGGTGCTGCATACGGAGCCACCGGCACCCTCCGCCTTGTCCGTCTCGGTCACCCCAACGATGGATGCGGTGGTGAAGAAGGCGATGGCGAAGCAGCCGGAAGATCGTTTTGATTCAGCATCCGATTTTGCCAAGGCGCTGCGCGATGCCGCCGAAGCAAAAACTGTCCATGCCGAAAGTTTCAGCCTAAGCCTGGATGATTTCGGCAGCGATGCAACGATGGTGGCACCACGCAAGGCGGCATCGCCGTCGTCCGCACCTGCACCCATACCAACGCCCACTCCCGCCGCGAAGAAAGGGCCGAGCCCGATGCTGCTCGGCAGCGGCGCCATCGTGCTGCTCGCCGTTCTGGGCGGCGGCGGATATATGTTATTCGGTGGCCACAAGCAGGCCGCGCCGCAAACAGCCGCCACCACAACGCGACAGCCCCAGCCCGCCACACAACCCGCTGCCCCACCGCCAATGACGGCCGCCCAGCGCGAGGCCGCATTCACCTCCACACTAGGTTCTCTACCTTGCACATTGCTAAACGCGAACGGTTCCACACTAACCGGCGTTGCCGGGGCGGGTGCGCCGCAGGCGGCGTTAACAGCGGCGATAAACTCCCTGCCAAACTCAAGCACGATTCAAAACCGTATCCAGACCATCGACGGGCCCTATTGCGCGGCTCTGGACGCGATCCGGCCCTACCATCCGCTTTTCATGGGCACGGGCGGCGCGCTTGGCCTGGTCTTGGCCGGTGGCAAGACCGTGCTGCGCGACGGCGATCTGCTCACCGTCGACCAAACCATGCCTGGTTTCAGCGGCTATCTGGAGACGGATTACTTTTCCAACGATGGCACCGTGCTGCATCTCTACCCCACCAGTACGGATGCCGCGCAGCAATTTCCCGCTGGCAGCACCAAGGTTCTTGGCGACCCCGCGCATGGTGGCGCCAGTTGGCAGATCAGCGCTCCTTACGGAACAGATATGATCATCAGCATCGCATCCTCCGTGCCGCTGTTTACAAAATTGCGCCCGCAAGATGAAAATGCGAGTGATTATCTTCCAGCCTTGCGAACAGCGCTGCAGAATGCGGCGTCCGGCGGGGCACAAATTTCCGTGGCGGTAATTCCGGTGGTAACGCTGCCGAAAAGCGGCAGCTGAAGTATTCTGCTTATGCGCTTGAAAATATGCTTAGAGCGCGATGGCTTCAGGTTCGCTCGCTTTGCGCGCGGAACTCAAGTCTTAATCGCCCTCTGTTTCATTGGTTCAAAGACGGGCGCAGAGACAAGTGCGATTACCGAGGCAATTCGATCCCATGCCATCCGGCTCCAATGGCACATCATGTTACAAAATGTAAACAGACAGAAACTGGGCCTATCGGCCAATGCGGCATTTTGGTAGCGTTGCGCGTCGACTTCGTTTCTAAATCTATAAGGAAATAGCCAGATGAAAACGATTCTCACTACCTGCGCCGCCGTGCTCGGCCTGGGCTTTATTGCGGCGCAACCGGCTCTGGCCGACAACACGCCCGGCACCGCGTCGGCCGTGTCGGCGGCTTTCGCCGGTGTTACGTCTCAGCATTACACGGTTTATGTGCTGCCCGGCGGCATGGGTTTCGTTGGTCCGGATGGCCAGCATCATGACACCATCGCCCCCTCCTTCTTCGTGCTCAAGGTCGGCGTGCCTGTCACGTTCACCGTGATCAATTTCGATGACGGCAGCCACTCGATGAGCGCACCGGGCCTCGGCATGAACATCATGATCAAGCCAGGCACCGATGAAGCCGACGGCAGCATCAAACCCGCTGTGACCACCTACACCTTCACCCCGTCCAAGGCGGGTGAGTTCAAGTGGAACTGCATGATGCAGTGCGACGGGCCGAGCCATTGGTCGATGTCGGCTGGCTTTGATGGCCCTGGCCAGGACGGCTTCATGGGCGGGCTGATCAAGGTCTTCCAGTAACGGCCAGCGCTTTTTAACGCGGCTACAAACCCCACCGGCTTCCGGTGGGGTTTTTGCTTTGGCAGAGCGATCGCATGGCCGCTTTGGCTGCCCCCGTCGGCGCTGATGAGACACAACCGGTATCTCGTATAAAGGAGGATTTCAAAGCCAGCCGTAGATGCGGTGATGCATGTCATTCGCCGGCCTGCGCGCGAACACAGCATTGCCGAGCTGTGCCAGCGCGAGCGTATTGCCAAAGCACGTATGAGTCCCGGCCGAAGGACGACTACCACCCCCGCTTCTCCTTATTTCCAGGGTTCTTCCGGCCAGTCATGCTTGGGGTAACGCCCGCGCATGTCCCGCCTGGCATCTGCCCAGCCGCCGCGCCAGAAGCCCGCCAGGTCTGCGGTGATGGCGATGGGCCGCTGCGCGGGAGACAACAGCGCCAATTGCAACGGAATTTTGCCGCCCGCCAGAACCGGCGTGGCATCCGTGCCGTAAAACACATGTGCGCGGGCGGAGGCCACGGGGATAGGGCCGGAATAATCCACCCTCACCCGCCCGCCTTTCAGGTTCAGCTCGGCGGGCAATTCCTTGTCCAGCCGCACGGCTTGTTCGTGGGAAAGCTGGGCGCGGAGAATCTGATAAAGGTCCAGGCTTTTCGCCTCCTTCAGGCTGGTCATACCCGCCAGATACGGCGCCAGCCAATCCTGCGTGCTGGCCGCCAAAACTTCGCGGGAAAGGTCGGGGTAACCCGCTTCCACCCCGCGCATCACCGCCACCCGGGCGCAGAGATTCTCCGCTGCATCAGTCCAGTCCAACTGGTCCAGGCGGGCAGAAAATGCCTGGGCCAGGGCCGACTGGATTTCCTCCGGCGCCGGGCGGGCCGAGCGGTCGCTGAGCACCAGATTGCCCAGCCGCACACGCTCACGCACGGAAACCGCGCCGCTCACCGGGTCAAACCCCGTTTCCCGCGTGGTCTTGCAGCGGGCTTGCAAGAACTCTGGCAGCGCATCGGCATCCAAAGCCGCACCCAGGCGGATTTTGGAGCCCTTGCCATCCAGGGATGCCACGGCGATGAGCTTGTTCCGCCCCAATGGGTCCGATGTCGGGAGATTGCCGGAGCCGCCGCCAGCTAGCCGGTAAGACCCCGCCTCGCCCCGCGCCTGGCCGATCCGGTCCGGAAACCCCGCCGCCACCACCGGGCCGGGCGCGCCAAAGCCGGGGATGGACCCCACCCCCAGCCGGTTGCAGTAAATCTTCGCCGCATGGCGCACGCGGGAGAGTATGGCGCGGTCACCTTCTCCCCGCCCGGCCAGTGCCTCCAACCGTAGCGCCAAATCCGCCGAGGCGGTTTGGGGCAGAAAATCCCGCTCCTCCAGAATCGCGGCAATGTCGGCCGCCAAAGCACGGGTTGGTTTGTCCGGTGCCGCCAGCATCATCGCCGCCAAGCGC
>JAKBCH010000102.1 GCA_021808055.1 Pseudomonadota bacterium
CTCATCCCGGCAGTATCGCCGCCGAGCGGTTTCAGTCCAGGCCATCGTGACTCCGTCAGTTGTCGCAAACCAACAGAATCACAACTAACTGAAATCGCTCAACTATCTTTTTCGGTCAGGTTCTAAGAATCTTCCCTTGCCAAACCATTCAAATTGCACACGATCTCCCGGAACACAGATCGAAGAAGAGATCTTGCTTATTGGGGCATCCATGAAGTCGGACATTCCGGGCCGGCGCAATTTCAGCGCCTTAGTCCGGGAGACGATCACCTGGAAGGTGGAACAAGTATAGTCGATGAGGTTTTCGCCATCCACACAGAATTCACGAAAATTGATCCCATCGCGCTCTGGGTTGCTCGCGCAAAGAACCTTAGGCGGCGGCGTGCCTTTCCAGTCGAGTGTCGCTGACCGGGGGCGCGGCTTAACCCCACCTATTCCCGGTTGAATTGCTGTCTTCTTATCGTCCCTCTCGTCCATGTTCGAAGCCATTACTCTCGTAAAGCGATATCACCAGAATATCAAAATGTTTCCTTGAGAGTAGACAGGTCAAGCCCCTTTATTGGGGGTGTCATCGTAAACCAGATCAAATTTCGGCGCGCGATCAGTCAATGCAGATGTACCATCCCCGCTTGCGCGGGGATGACGGGGGCGGCTTTAGAGCGCGATGACTTGAGATGCGCTCGCTTTGCGAGCGATTCGAAAGTCTGAATTGGGACACTAGACCGCGATGCGGACGCCGAGCTCGACCACGCGGTCTGACGGGATGCGGAAGAATTCCGTGGCGGTGATGGCGTTGCGGGACATGAACAGGAACAGCCAGCGGCGGATGAAACGCAGCTTGGGCACCGAGGCCGGCACCACGGTTTCGCGCCCCAGGAAATAGCTGGCCTGCATGGGCTTGAACTCGATGCCTTGATGATTGAGGCTTTCCAGGGCCAGGGGAACGTCCGGGCTTTCCATGAAGCCGTAATTGAGCGTGATTTTATAGATGCCGTGCGAGGCTTCCTCGGCGCGGACGCGCTCTTCCTCCTCGGCCTGCGGGACGTCCAGGTTACGTACGGTGACGAAGAAGACTTGCTCGTGCAGCACTTTGTTGTGCTTGAGGTTGTGGAGCAGCGCGTTGGGCACGAAATCGAGATTGCCGGTCATGAAAATGGCGGTGCCGGGAACGCGGACGATGCGCGATTGCGGCAGGCGGGCGAGGAAGGAGTTGAGGGGCAGGGAATCCTGCATCCAGCGCGCCATGATGAGGCCGCGGCCACGGCGCCAGGTGGTCATGATGAGGATGATGCTGGAGCCAATGGCCAGGGGAACCCAGCCGCCCTCGACGATTTTGAGGGAGTTGGCGGCGAAGAAGGATAGATCGACAATGCCGAAGGCGCCGAAGACCAATAACGAAGCGTGGCGTGACCAGCCGAACTGGCGGCGGAAGACCACTACGGCAAGGATGTTGGTACACAGGAAAGTACCGGTGACGGCGATGCCATAGGCCCAGGCAAGGTTATTGCTGGTATGGAAGGCCAAAACCAGAAGAATGACACCCGCCGCCAGGATGACATTAATTTGTGGCACGTAAATCTGACCTTCTTCGGTCTCACTCGTGTGACGGATTTCCATGCGTGGAAACAGGCCGAGATACACACATTGCCGCGCTATGGAGAAAGCGCCGGAAATGACGGCCTGGCTGGCTATAATTGTGGCGGCGGTGGAAAGAAGAACGAGCGGAAGCTGCAGAACATGAGGGGCGAGATTGAAGAACGGGTTGTTTGCGGCACCAGGGTTGGCCAACACGAGCGCGCCCTGGCCGAAGTAATTTAGGAGCAAGCAGGGGAGGACGAAATAGGTCCAGGCCACCTGTATGGGCTTGCGGCCAAAATGGCTCATATCCGCGTACAGGGCCTCGGCGCCGGTGACGGCCAGCACCACGGCGCCGAGCGTGATGAAGGCGGTGAACTTATACCGGATGATAAATGATATGCCAAAGCTAGGCAGCATGGCCCTAATGACGAGGGGATGCCGGACGATTTCGGCTAAACCGAGCAAGCCAATGGAGATAAACCAGATGACCATGATGGGGCCGAAGGCCGTGCCGATGGCACGAGTGCCACGCCGCTGTGCCATGAACAATGCGACGATGATGACCAGCGAGATGGCTTCCACCATGCCGTTTGACAGACCGGGCTCTACGACCTGCAGGCCCGCGACGGCAGACAGAACGGAGATGGCGGGGGTTATCATGCCATCGCCAAAAAACAGGCCGGCCCCGGTGATGCCGGCTATGCCGAGGAGAGTGCGGGTTTTATCTGACCTGGCGACACGCTGTGCAAGAGCCATGAGGGCCAGGATACCGCCCTCGCCGCGATTGTCGGCCCGCATGACGAAGGTGACGTATTTGAGCGTGACGGTGATGATGAGGGCCCAGAAGATAAGCGAGAGCAGCCCCAAAATATCGGTTGGCGAGAGTTTGGCGCTGGTGAAATAGGCGAGGCAGGTCTGCAGCGCGTAAAGCGGGCTGGTGCCGATATCGCCATAAACCACGCCAAGGACGCCGACGAGGGCGCCGATGCGGAGCGGGGCCGAGGATGAGTTTTTGGTGTGGGAAGCCATGATTACGGGGACCGCAATGTTGCCATGGGGCCCGGCTGTAGCCGTTTGCCCCGGTGGCCGCAAGTGAAGCCTATGGCGGATGGTGGGTTAGTTTGAATTTCGGCCTGCGATCTGAACCCAACGCTCAAATCGTCAGCTTGCTTCCCGCAATGCGGACGTGAGGTAGAGCATCAAGGTCTAGACCACCGATACACCTCACATTGACCGCCCAACCCTCGAACCGGGCCATACCAGCATCCAGCTCCTCCTTTGTGGGAGTGCTGGGCCGGCGAAACGGCATAATTCCGCATTTCGAACAGAAGTAATCTTCAGCGGTCCCAGTTCCCCAGCGATACACAACGAGTCGATCCAGCGGCGTCAGAAAGCGAATGGCATTGGGCGGAACTCGGAAGATGAGGGCGCCTCGGCGGCGACATACGGAGCAATCACATTCCCGCACATGATCGATCTCCGTCTCGATCTCAAAGCGCGCATCACCACAATGACATTGGCCTCGGTACGTTTGCATCCGTGCTCCACGAACATCTGCTCATCTACATGATGCGACGGAAGCAGATGGACGGCAAACCACCCTGAGCCAAAATTCAAACTGAGATACTACCCTATGGCGGGGCGGTTTGCATTCGCGCGGGCAGGAGCATGTAGAGTGTTCCGGACTGATGCATTGAGCCCGCGGTTGCCTCGGCATCGGGCCCGGCGCCGAAGAAAAGATCGGCCTGGGTGGCGCCTTTGATGCCGCCGCCTGTGTCTTGGGCGATGGTGAGGCGCTGGATGGGCGTGTTGGTTATGGGGTCTGTGGTGGAGATGAAAACGGGTGTGCCGAGCGGAATGTAGGCGTTATCCACGGCCAGGGAGCGGCCGGCGGTGAGCGGCACACCGAGTGAGCCAGGAGCGCCTTGGTTGTTTGGCAGCGGACCGATGGGGCGCAGATATACGTAATTGGCGTTTTGCTCCATGTAATCCATGGCTTCCGCCGGATGTGCCTTGAGCCAGGTGGAGATGGAGCGGTAGCTGACATCGTTGGGCTGGAGGTCTCCATGCTGGACCAGGATTTGGCCGATGGGGGTGTAGGGCTGGTTGTTCTGGCCGTTATACCCCACGCGCAGGGTTTGACCGTTGGCGAGCAGGATACGGCCGGAGCCCTGGATTTGCAGCATGAAGGCATCGACCGGGTTGGTGAGATAGGCGGTGACCGGGGCCTTGCGGTAGAGCGCGCCATTGTCGATGGCCCGGCGCGGCAGGCTGGCGAGGGAGGCGACGGCTGGTTTGGCGTAGAGCGGGATGGTGTAGCCCGGGTGGTAATTTCTGGCGCCAGGATATTCAGGCTCGAAATAGCCGGTGATGAGGGCTGGCCCGGGAATGGCGTAGACGGCGAAATTTGACTCGAAAAACTGCTGGGCGGCGGCGTTATCGCCAGGCGGGACGGCTTTGGCGGCGGTGCAACTGGCCTGCCAGAGCCCGGCCTGGCCGGCATCTTCCTGCGCCAGGCCATTGCCGCCGAGGTTTTGGTCGGCTGGCATGCGCAGGATGTTTTTGCAGCCGAGCACGAAGGCCGCCAGGGCCGAGGCGGTGTTATCTTGCTGCCAGCCGGGCAGGGCGGTGAAGGGAATTTGTTTGCCAGGCGGGGGGCCGGGCAGGTTGAGCGATTGCAGCCCGGGCTGGGGGGGAGCGCAACGGGCGAGCGCGAGCAGAAGAAGAGCGGGCCAGAGGCCGGACTTGCGGTGCAGCATGAGGTTTCAGCCGCTGCGCGCGGCGGCGAGACGCCAGCCACTACCAGGGGCTTTGAGGTTGCGTTCGAAGGTCCAGAGATCGGTGAGTTCGACCACGGCCTCGGTGCCGTCGGCCGGGTTGCCGCTGGAATCCAGGGTGAGGTTCACCTGGTCGGAGACGAAGCGGACGATGATGGCCGCCTGATCGTCCAGCAGCTCGGCGTTTTCGATGCTGGTGGAGATGATGGTTTTGATGTCTGTGCGGTGGCGCTCGCCGGCTTGTTCGCGGGTGGTGATGGCGCTGTTGAACGTTTCGTATACATGCGGGGTGAGCAGGGATTGGAGGGTGGCGCGGTCGCCCGCGGCGAAGGCGGTGACGATGGTGCGGAAGGCACTCTCGGCCTGTTCGAGGAATTTGGGCGGGTCGAAATCGGCGGTGCGCTGGACGATTTGCATCAGGCGCTGGCCGAGCGCGGATTGCGGGTCTGGTACCGGGCGGCTGGTGGTGACGGGCTGGGCCTGGCCCGCGATGACCGGGCCTTGAGGATTGAAGACGGGGGGCTGACCCTGACGCTCGAACCCGACGCGCTTACCCAGCACGCTGCGCAGACGCAGGATGAGAAAAACGGCGGCGCCCGCGAACAGGATCAGGATGATCGGGAACGGGCCTAGGGATTGCAATGTATTACTCGGCACTGGCATCCTCTGCGATCTGACGGAGACTGCGCCAGGGGATAGAGGATTGCAAGCCTGTGATCC
>JAKBCH010000103.1 GCA_021808055.1 Pseudomonadota bacterium
AGTAGCAGTTGCGGTTTGCGATAACCGGCTTGCCGAACAGCCATGCCTCGCACAGCACAATGCCAAAGCTCTCGCTGCGGCTCATGGTTATAAGGCCCATGCAGCGGGTAAGCGCGCCGCGTATAATATCGCGCGGCTGGCGGCCCAAATAGGTAACGCCTTCGCCATTCACGGCCCGCCCATCTTCATCCGGGCCAATAAGAACAAGGTCGATGTTTTTGCCCTCAGCCCGCAGAAGCTGGTGGGCGCGCAACACTTGCTCGTACCCCTTGGAAGCCGTTTTGCGGCCCAGAACCAGGAAGAATGGCTCGGGGCGATTATATACTTCGGCAAAGCGGCGCGCCGCGGCCGGGTCTGCGTGCTCGTCTATGCGCACGCCGCCGCCGGGCACCACCGCAAACTTGCTGCTTTTGCCCAGGCGCTCGGCCAGAAAATGAGAGAATACCAGCGTTTTATCCGCCGCCTCAAACGCATCGTAATAGGTGCGCCAGTGGTAGAAGCGGTCATCTCCATGGAAATGCGGCAGGGTGACAATGCGCGTGGCGGGGCTGGCAGCCGCCACTGTTTGCACGGTGCGGGGAATAACGTCGAATGGAATGCCCTGCACCAGCACCGTGTCGTAATTGCCCGCATTGGCTGAAAGCCATTCCTGCATGGCGGGGGCATGGGGGCCGCGAATGCCGGCAAATAACGCTTCCGTGCCGTCATCGTGGCGCAAGGCGCTTTTATGCAGCGAATCTACCCATGCATCGAAATGGTCCGTGCGCAGTTGCTCTTCCAATATCTCGTTAAAGTCGGCCCGGCAGCGGCCCAGCGGTGTCAGTCCCTCTTGGTTGCAGGGGCCATGGCCAAGCAGGACCTCCGCCATGTCCAGCAATACACCGAATGGGCGGTGGTCGCCCGGGGCCTGGTGCTCTTCCACATCACAACAAAGCAGCAAGGGCCGCCCGCCCTCATAGGCCGGCAGCGCCATGTTTACAGAGAAATAAGCCGGAACCGTCTCGGCATGCCGGGCCAGCACATGCTCGCTGCCGTCGGGCAGGAGTTCCAGCAATGTGAGCGTAAGGTGCTTATCCTTGGCCGCGTAGCCCCCCATCTGGAAGACCCGGGCCTCGGCAGGTACTAGGAACGAGAAGCTGGGGGCCGTCCAGCGGCGGGTTATGTTATCGTGCCGCTCAGGGCCGAAAAAGCCGCTGAACAAGCGCAATTGCGGCTGGTGGAGCAGAGTGGCCGCGAAGGGGGCCAGCAATCCACGCTCGTCGTGCATCCAGCTCCGTTCCAGCGCGCGGCTGCGGGAGATTAGCTCTGCATCGGGCAGCGCTTCTGGCTGAAAGAAATAGCTCTTGTCAAACAACTCCCCAATGCGGCGCGCGGCTCCGCCGGGCGGCGTAGAAAACTCACACCCAAAATGATAACGGTTGGTGAGGTGGTCGAGATCCACCGCCGCCAAATCGATGGCGGCGTAATAGGGGCGCAAACGCTTAAGTACCTCGATTAGATACTCCTCGGCGCCGCCCAAGGGAGGCTCGGTGTAGCGGTAAGTTACGACCAAAAGCTTTTTCCGGTGCGCGGGCGCTGTGGCGGGTGCAAGCAGCCCACGTAAACGCTCCCGGTAGGGGGCGGTTATAGATGGCCAGCTAAGATGAGTGGCCGCATAGTTATAGGCATTCTCTCCTTGCTCTGCCAGCCGCTTACGGCTAGCCAGCA
This sequence comes from Pseudomonadota bacterium, assembly GCA_021808055.1. The sequence continues at coordinate 1,708 of JAKBCH010000103.1, forward strand.
TTTCCGCCATTTGGGCCGCAAACTCCTGACGGTTTGCCACAATACCAGCGTCGTGGCCTTGCACATCAAAGCCGCGGGCGCCTGCCGCCGTGTTGAGGGACGGCACACCATGCGCCATGAAGTCGGGGAGTTTAAGGCTAGAGCCGCCACCGGACTCTACGGGATTCACCGCAAGGTCCCAGCCGCGCATGATGGCGGTTTTGGCATGCTCGGTAACCATGCCAAACAATGTGACATTCTCCGGCAAATCTCTGCCGAGAGCGCCGCAGACGCTGCCAATCAATTCAAAGCGTATGTGCGGGAATGCAGGCGCCAACTCGCCTACAATAAACTCCGCCGCCTCCACATTCGGGCCATGGCCGGACCCCAGGAAGCCGGCGCGCAGCGGTGAACCTTCCGAAGCCGGAACGCGCTTACTGATTTCAGGCAGCGCGCAGCCGTTGGCCACCGTAATTACAGGTGCAGCCGCATTGGCAAAATGTTTCGTATCAGCCTCGGTACAACATACGATAAGATGCGCGCGTTGAACCAGGCGCTGCTCCAGCTCTGCAATAAAGGCCACCAACGTTCGGACAATGCTGTGGTCGCGCATGATGGCGGCCTTGTGCGTTGCCTCGACATTATGTGAGCTGTAGATAATCGGCAGGTTTGGCAGGACATCGTCCAACACGTCTAATACCGGAGCCATGTACGGATGCTCGAAAATGGCCGCCTGCATACGCGGCGCCAAGGCCGTGATAAAAGCGGTCAGCACCCGGTTGGAACCAGCGAACAGGCTCGCGGCCGCATCATTCACTGAGACAGGCTGATTTTCCTGCAGGGCCCATTCGAAGGCTTCGTGTGCTGCTGTTTTGGGCACCGTTACGTGCAACACGTTTGGAGAGATTAAGGCAATCTGACAATCCTGCGCGAAGGTGACGAGTACCACATCGCAGTCGAGATTGCCGAGCAGATTCCGAATGCGCGCGATACCGCCCGACCCCGGCTGCAATACTGCATAATCGTTAAAAGCCAGGACCGCAGGCGGCATTGGCCGTGCCGTAACAGGTTTGCCATCCAACACCTCTGCTAGTCCGGCGGCAATGCGGTTCCATGAGAACTTATTCCGCGCCAAGGTTAAGCCAGCCTTGACCTGCGCTTTGCGGCGTTTGCCATCGGCCATCAAGCCCCGAATGGCAGATACAAAATCTTCGCGGGATGCAACGGCCGCATGGCGTCCCGCCTCCACGCCCAATCCGCGCACACCCTCCTTGGTGGCGACCATTGGCAAACCACCACCCAGCGCATCTAATGCCTTCAGGCTTGTGCCAGAACCGAGTACTACCGGATTCAGGTAAAGATCAGCCACCGTCAGCAGCTCGTGCTTCTGGCGTTGACTGAACGGGCCATAGGAAATGACGTTTTCCGGAAGCGTTTTCGAGGCGATTGCACCGCAAACACCACCAGCAAGAATAAAGTCGCAATCGGGAAGCTCAGGAGCAATTTGCAGCAGGAACTCGGCCGCCTCTACATTCGGGCGGTGACCTGAGCCGGTGAATAAAAGACGTGGGCGCTCGCTAGAGGCCTTACCCCGCTGTTCACGGGCCTCCACCACCCGAGACAGCTCCTCCTCGTCGTAACCATTGGCACAAACCCCCAGCCGCTCTTGTGGCACGCCGTAAAACAAACGAAATTTCTCCGCATCGTCTGCAGAAGTACCGAGCACCCATGCCGCACGCGCCGCCAGATTGCCCTCCAGGCGCATTAGCTTCAGAAGCGCCGCTTCAAAGCCTGGCCCTTGTACGATGGATGAGAGCAGGCTCAACTCAAAGTTATGGGAGTTATATATCTCCGGCACGGGGCAGCCATCATTGAAGATCGGCTCGGAGAACGGAAACTCATGGATTACAACATCCACGTTTTGGGCAAGTTCGCGAGCCATCCGGCGCAGATTACAGGCGGGATCGCTCACTGCCATGGCAAATGCAAGACCAGATAAATCTCCCGAAAGACCCAACCGCTCTAACGCGGCGTAAGATGCCCGCCAGAACTCATCCTTGGGAAAACGCATCTCCCGGAACCGTGAAGTATGCACAACTTCTTCAAACCGGGCGCCAAAGTCGGTCGAAGTGATCATTGTCACGTCATGGGTGGCGGAAAGCGACCGATAAAGACTCCCAAGACGCATCTCCCCACCGCTGGAGGCCGGGGTGAAGGCGGGGAAGAAATTAATAACTAGAGCGGACGGCATCAGAGCTACCCCTGCTTCTTGACTGTGAAGCGGGGAAAGGCAATGCTTGCGTCCCGCGTAATGTTGAAAGCTGCGAGCCATGAACTTGGTTCTGGGATTACCACGAAATAATGCGGACGCTGCCGCCCCTCCTCGGAATCCAGTAGAGTGCATAACAGGTCGCGGCGCGTGACCTGCCCTGCCTCCAGCATTGGCAAGTAATTGGCGAGGCCGTGCGGATCCACATCACGTCCCAAAACGGAATAATAGGCCGCAGAAAGGAATGAATGAGTGTCAAGCTCGGCATGAAGCCAGCCCACCAGCTCAAACAGCAACGCTCCTGACGAAGCAGAAGCGTTAGAGCATTGCATTATGCACCAATCGGTACGCCCAGCACCTACAGGCTGAGGGAAAACATAATTCCCGCCAGCCACAATCTCGGCAACCGAAACATCTAGCTCGTGAGTTTGCATAATTTTGGAGGGTGTTTCAGGCTTTTTGGCGAGGCCGGCTCTTTGCTCCTCCTTGGCCAAGCCTGGATTCTGCAAATTCGTAATAATTCGCCGTGTATGTTCTGCTACAAAAAGCTGAAAGCTCTTCATATTCAACTCTCTCCATCCACCCGCCAGCAGCCACTAAAGCTGCTTACATTGTACCGGAAATGATGAGGATGGGTAGATAGGAGCCTGATATTATCATAAAATATAAGATGCTCCGCGGCCACGGAAATGACAATCATTATCATTTTTTAGTCAAAATAAAGTTACGGAGCGCCCCCTTTTCCCGTGCCGAGGCCTGCGCTGTTCACCAAAGCCAGCACGATCAGGTGGCCATACAGCATGGCAGGGACAAGCAAAATACCGTCATCCCACACCTAGCCATATTATGGGTGTAAGCACAAAACTAGGACAGAATTTTAGAAAACTGGCGCGCCCTGGTGGAGTCGAACCACCGGCCTCAAGATTAGAAGTCTCGTGCTCTATCCAGCTGAGCTAAGGGCGCTTAAGCCTTGCCCCGCCTTGTTAGCCAGGGCGGGTTAGTGGGTCCAGTTTTCCTTGCGGTCGGCGCGAAAATTATCGGCGTAGAGTTTGGGCTTTTTTACCCGCGCCGGGGGAATTTCGAGGTCGTAGGGGATGTTTTGGGCTTTGGCGTAGGCC
>JAKBCH010000104.1 GCA_021808055.1 Pseudomonadota bacterium
GTTCCGCCCGGCTGGTGTCGGGCGCGCCGGTTCCAGATGATGAGAAGACATGGTCCTATCTGGCGACGGCAGACGGCAGGGCGTTGGGCGCCTTCGGGTTTACCGACACCATCCGCCCGAGTGCTGCACAGGCCGTGCAACGCCTGCACGCGGCAGGCATTGAAACATTGCTGCTGACTGGCGACCGCCAGGCGGCCGGCCAGGCTTTGGCGCAGATATTGGGTATTCCTCGCGTGGTGGCGCAGGCATCGCCAGAGCAAAAACGTGGCATTATCGAGAATTTGCGGCGCGAGGGTAAGCGTGTCGCGATGTTGGGCGATGGCATCAACGATGCCGCTGCTTTGGCTGCCGCCGATGCCGGGATGGCCATGGGGCAGGGATCGGATGTGGCGATCGAGGCGGCGCCCATCTCGCTGCTGCGGGCGGACCCGCTGCTGGCCCCGGCAGCGCTGGACCTGGCACGGCGCACCTGGCGGATTTTGAAGCAGGGGTTGTTCTGGGCGCTTATTTATAATGTTTTGGGTATTCCGGCGGCGGCGTTTGGGTTGCTCAGCCCGGCGCTGGCCGGAGGGGCGATGGCGGCATCCTCGCTCTGTGTGCTTGGCAATGCGCTGCGGCTGCGGCATTGGAGGATGCAATGAATTTGGTGACCATCGCCCAGGCTTCCGCCATCACCGGCGTTTCCGCCAAGATGATCCGACATTATGAGAGCATCGGCCTGATAAAAGCGCCGATGCGCACTGAGAACCGCTATCGCCATTACAGCGAAGCCGAGCTGCACGAGCTTGGTTTCATCCGCCGCTCGCGCGATCTTGGGTTTTCCTTCGAGGATATTCGCCAGTTGCTCTCCCTCTGGCGGGACCGGGCAAGGAGCTCAGCCGAGGTGAAGGCGATTGCCCTGCGCCATATCGAGGAACTGGACCAGAAAGCCGCGGCGCTGGAGGCGATGAGCCGCACGTTGAAGACCCTGGCTGCCAGTTGCCATGGCGATAATCGCCCTGATTGCCCGATTCTGGACGCGCTGAACCCGCCCAGTATGGCGGTTTTGCGACGCGATCCTTGACTTTCCGGCGCTCATTGCCGATACGGAGCGCATTGACCTGGGCGCGATCTGCGCTGGGCGCGCTGCTGCGCCACCGACCACGAGAGATCCAATTTTTGTCTGAACCGAACCACGCCGAACAACTCGAAACCGCAGCCGATTTGCCAGAAATGGATGCTGTCCCAGCAGAAACCGCGGATTTCGCGTCGCTTGGACTTTCCGAGCCGATTTTAAGCGCGCTGGCCGAGAAGGGGTACACCAAGCCCACGCCCATTCAGGCGCAGGCCATTCCCGTGGTGCTGATGGGGCGCGACGTTCTGGGCGTGGCACAGACCGGCACCGGCAAGACCGCCGGTTTTACCCTGCCGATGCTGGATATTCTGGCGGGTTCGCGCGCACGGGCGCGGATGCCGCGCTCGCTGATTCTGGAGCCGACACGCGAGTTGGCTTTGCAGGTGGCGGAAAATTTTGTTCTGTACGGCAAGAACCTGAAGCTGAACCATGCGCTGCTGATTGGCGGCGAGAGCATGGCCGACCAGAAGGCGGTGCTGACCAAGGGCGTGGACGTGCTGATCGCCACACCGGGCCGGCTGATTGATCTGTTCGAGCGTGGCGGGCTTTTGCTGCGCGATGTACGGGTGCTGGTGATCGACGAAGCCGACCGCATGCTGGATATGGGCTTTATTCCGGATATCGAGCGGATTGTTTCGATGCTGCCGAGCACGCGGCAGACCTTGTTCTTCTCCGCCACCATGGCGCCGGAAATTCGCCGCCTCGCGGATGCGTTCCTCACCAACCCCAAGCAGATCAGCGTTTCTCGCCCGGCGACGGTTGCCACCACCATCACCTCCGGCCTGGTGCTGGTGAACGAACACGACAAGCGCGAGGCCCTGCGCCGCTTGCTGCGGGCGGAGGCGGTGCAGAACGCGCTGGTGTTCTGCAACCGCAAGCGCGATGTGGATATTCTGCTGAAATCGCTGCTGAAGCACGGCTTTGCCGCCGGGGCTTTGCATGGCGATTTGCCGCAGAGCGTGCGTTTTGCCACGCTGGAGAAGTTTAAAGCGAACGAGCTGAAGATTCTGGTGTGCTCGGATGTCGCAGCGCGCGGCATCGACATTGGCGGGCTCAGCCATGTGTTCAATTTCGACGTACCACACCATGCCGAGGATTATGTGCACCGCATTGGCCGCACCGGCCGCGCCGGGCGGGAGGGCCATGCCTATACGCTGGCGGCACCGTCGGACAAGCTGGCGGTGGAGGCGGTTGAGAAACTGACCGGCGCTACGATACCGCGCATCGCGATTGACGGGCTGGACCCGGCCGAATGGTCTGACGAGGATGGCCGCAGGCGTGGCCGCGGCCCCAGAAAAGATGGCCGGGAGAGCCGGGAGAGGGGCCGGGGCAAAGAGCGGGAGCCTGCGAAGGCGCCGGAGCGCAAGGCCGAGGCGCCAGCGCGGCCGGAACGCGCCGCCCGCCCCGAGCGGCGTGAACGTGACCGTGACAGAGACCGGGATCGCGGCGAGCGTGGTGAGCGCGACCAGGGTGCGCATGTGCGCGGGTTTGGGGATAATGTCCCGGCTTTCATGCTCATCCGCCGCCGTGGTGCTGCCCCGGCGATAATGGATGAAGAGTCTGGCCCTGAGGATAACGGGTCCGATATCGCGGCGTGAGCCGTTCCGTGTCTCACTGCATCCATTTTGGCATTTGCGGCGGCTGCGCCAGCGATAACCGCGACCAGCCGGATAAGCGCGCTTTGCTGGCAAACGCCCTTTCCCGCGCGGGTTATGCGGGGGCGGAGGTGGCACCGTTGGTGGCGGCCCCGCTGCACACGCGCCGCCGGGTGGATTTGGCGGCCACGCGCAAGGGTGCTGAGATTACGCTGGGGCTGCACCGCGCGCGCTCCGCCGAGGTGGTGGACATGCAGGAATGTGCCCTGCTGCGGCCTGAATTTTTGCCATTGCTGCTGCCTTTGCGCGGGTTGTTGCGTAGCCTGAACGGCTTCCGGCGCGAGGCTTCCGTGGTGATGAACTGGCTGGATAACGGGCCGGATATTCTGCTGCGTGTTGATGCCCCGCTCACCCAGCCGGACAGAACGCGGTTGATCGCCTTTGCGCGGGAACATGGCACGCCGCGCATATGCGTGGCCGAGCCGAAGAGTTTGCCAGAGCCGGTGATTATGCTGGCCAACCCGGTGCTGCGCTTTGCAAATGTTGAGGTGACACCACCACCTGGCGGGTTTTTGCAGGCGAGCCCGGAGGGCGAGGCGGCGATAACCGAGGCGATGCTGGCGGGGCTGCCGAAGCTGCGAAATAAAAGCCGGATTATCGAGCTTTTTGCAGGTTGCGGCACGCTGAGTTTCGCGCTGGCCGCCCGTGCCCGCGTGGAGGCCTATGAGGGCGATGAACAGGCGGTTTACGCGGCTGATAAAGCCGCGCGCGCGGCCGGGCTGGCGGGGCGAGTGACGATAACGCGGCGGGATTTACATAGGCGCCCGCTGCTTACACAGGATTTTAAAGGCGCTGACGCCGTGGTGCTGGACCCACCTTTTGCGGGCGCTGGCCCGCAGGTGAAATTTCTGGCGGGGGCGGGCGTGGGGCGGATTATTTACGTAAGCTGCAACCCTGAGGCGCTGGCGAACGATGCCGGGGCGCTGCGCCAGGCGGGGTATAAGGTGCTGAAGGCTACGCCGATCGATCAGTTTGCGTTCTCGGAGAATGTCGAGAGTGTGGTGGTGTTTGGGGGTTAGATTTATCCTTTTGGCGGGTGATATCGTTCTAAATTAGGAATAAAATCTTTATATAAAAAATCAGCCTTGAAAATATTTGGCGAGTTTTTCTTTAATTGAACGGATGTTTTTGTTCCGAGTTCGTGAAGAGATTCATAAAGTACTACGGCATAACCAATGCAGTCGTTGGTTATTTCGGGTATATGTTCCATCAAATTTTTATACCTCTCGTCGATATGGCCTGCGGAGTTTAATTCACCAAAGTAAAGAGCAGTTCTATTATCCTGGGATGCCGCTATCGTACGATATTCGGAAATAAATTCATTCCTTTTCAGGATTGATTCGTTCAAGCTAGATATGGCTTGTGAAAGTCTGGTCAACAAAATTAGGCACTTTGAATTCGAAATGAATTTGCTGGCGAAAGTTTCCTTTAAATTTTCAATCGGTGTCCAAATTGGAGAAAAGTTTTGCAATCTCAAAATATGATGAGATACTGGTGATGTTGAAGTGGTGGATCCTGTCAGCACAGCATTCCGTAATGAAACATTTGTTTGATATTCTTCTGAGGCTGGCAAAACGATTTGCTTTTTCATGATAATAAATGCTTCGGCAATGTTAGCAGTATAGGCAATCGCAAGATTAATTCCGTTAATTTGAAGCATCAATTCTTTGCGCTTAGCTAACCGCTCAGCGAGACTTTGAGCCCCTAATGTTCCGGCAAAAGCTGCTACAATTGGTCCAATAAAGACAATAAAAATCGGATGATTTAAAGCCGAATCAACGAAGTGGGTGGCTGCTTTCATAACCGAGGCAACAAAAAGGTATATCTGTTGGTAGTCTGACACGAAGCTATACCTTTGAAATTTAATTTTACCCCTGTCGCCAGGGAAGCCCATCCGACTTCCACCCCGCCACGGTGCCTCTGTGTCCGCGCGCGTCCGGTGGGCCTTCAAACCCATCCTTCACATTATACACATGCTTGAACCCCGCTTCCTTGGCGGCCTGCGCGGCGGCCATGCTGCGGGCACCTGAGCGGCAGATGAAATACACATGCGCCTCCGGCCCCACATGGGCGGAGGCAAGTGCTTCCATGAATTTCGGGTTGGGCTGCATGCTGGGAAACACCTGCCACTGGTTCAGCACCGGCTGCTTGCCGGTCTGGCTTAAATCCGGCAGGCCCACGAAGTTCCACTCGGCATTGGTGCGGCAGTCGCACAAAACCGCATCCGGATTGCTCATTAAGGCTTCC
>JAKBCH010000105.1 GCA_021808055.1 Pseudomonadota bacterium
GACGAGCTGGTGGCCAAGGTGGAGCAGGTGCGGCTGCACAACAACCGCATCGAGGAGCTGGTGGCGCAGCTGAAAGTGCTGAACCAGCGGCTGAACGGGCTGGAGGGCCAGCTGCTGCGCCTGGCTGAGAACACCAAGGTGAGCCGCGAGGAATTCTTGCAGCATTACCGGGGCCGGGAGATGGACCCCGGCTGGGTGCAGTATGTGGCGGAGTTGCCGGGCAAGGGCTGGAAGGATTTCGCCAAGAAGCACGAGGGGCAGGCGGGCGAGCTCCGGTCGCAGATTGGCAAGGTGGCCACCGAGGCCGGGTTGCCGATTGAGGAATTCCGCCGGGTTTACACCACCGTTTCGCGTGGCGAGCGGGATTCCACCCGCGCCAAGAAAGAGATGATCGAGGCAAATCTGCGCCTCGTGATCTCCATTGCAAAGAAATACACCAATCGCGGTCTGCAATTCCTGGATCTAATTCAGGAAGGCAATATCGGGCTGATGAAGGCGGTGGATAAGTTCGAATACCGCCGCGGCTATAAGTTCTCCACCTATGCCACATGGTGGATCCGCCAGGCGATCACCCGCTCCATCGCCGAGCAGGCGCGCACCATCCGCATTCCGGTGCATATGATCGAGACGATCAACAAGCTGGTGCGCACCAGCCGCCAGATGCTGCACGAGATCGGCCGCGAGCCGACGCCCGAGGAGCTGGCCGAGAAGCTCGGCATGCCGCTGGAGAAAGTGCGCAAGGTGCTGAAGATCGCCAAAGAGCCGATCAGCCTTGAAACGCCGATCGGCGACGAGGAGGACAGCCATCTGGGCGATTTTATCGAGGACAAGGCGGCGATTATTCCGCTGGACGCGGCGGTGCAGGCCAATCTGCGCGAGGCGGCGACGAGGGTGCTTTCCAGCCTTACGCCGCGTGAGGAGCGCGTGCTGCGGATGCGTTTTGGCATCGGCATGAACACCGACCACACGCTGGAAGAGGTGGGGCAGCAGTTTAACGTGACGCGCGAGCGTATCCGCCAGATTGAGGCGAAGGCGTTGCGCAAGCTGAAGCACCCCAGCCGCTCCCGCAAGCTGCGCAGCTTCCTGGACGATTAAAGGCGTTAGTAAGGAGGCAGGGCCAATGCCTGAGATGCTGGATTATGCGCGGCCCGCCCCTGGAGAACCAACGCAACGCGCCGTTGTAACCGTGATATTCATGCGTATGATGCAGCGGCCGCACCGCCCCAGGGCGATGCTGCCAGCTGGCGCTGCCGTAACACGCGAGCGGCTGACGACGGACCAGTATCGCGCGCTTTATACGGAGGTTGGCACCTCTTGGCTGTGGTGGCTGCGCCGGGTGATGCCGGACCATCTGCTGGAGCGGCACCTCGCCAGCAGTACTGTTTCGGTGCACCTGCTGCGGGTGGAGGGCGAGGTGGCCGGGTTTTTTGAGCTCGATGCCGGCCATTGGCCCTGCGTGAATCTGAATTATTTTGGGTTGCTGCCGCGCTTTATCGGGCGGGGGCTGGGCAAGCCTTTACTGGATTTCGCGGTGGATGCCGTGTTTGAGGGCGCCACGGCGCTGCGCGGCATGAGTGTGAACACCTGCAATGCCGACCATCCCCGCGCCTTGCCCAATTATCTTGCCGCCGGATTTGTTGAGTACCGCCGTACCAGAGAGCAATGGGACATTCCGCTGCGGTTGGGTTTTACCATACCGGAGCATTTGCGGGGGTGATACCGGATATATTGTTTGAGGACAGCCGCGCCCTGGTGGTGAACAAGCCCGCGGGCCTGCCGGTGCATCCCAGCCGGGCGGGCGGGCCGAGTGTGGAGGATTTTTTCCCCACCTGGCGGCGCGGCAAAAACGGGCCGTGGCTGGCCCATCGGCTGGACCAGGATACGGCGGGTTGCCTGCTGGTGGCGCGCAAGAAGGCGTTTCTGCTGGAGGCCCAGGCGATGCTGGGAGAAGGCGAAGGCAGGGCGGAGAAAATCTACTGGGCGATTTTGCGTGGTGCGCCCGGTGGCGAAGCCGGTGAGATCGACGCGCCGCTGACGAAGGTAACGCAAGGGCGGCGCTGGCACATGGTGGTGGCGGCAAATGGCCAACCCGCCCGCACGCTCTGGCGGCTGCTTGGCACGCAGGGGGGGCATGCGCTGGTGGAGTTTTCGCTGCTCACCGGGCGTACCCACCAAATCAGGGTTCATGCGGCGCATATGGGCCACCCGGTGCTGGGCGACCCTGTTTACGGCGGCGGTGAGGGGCAGATGTGCCTGCTGGCGCGCAAGCTGGTGCTGCCTTTGGCCGAGCCGGTGATTGCCACGGCGCCGCCGCCGCCGCATATGGCGGCTTTCGTGGAGGCTTGCCTTGGAACGCTCTGACTATGAACCCGGCCAGTATGTGCGGCATCCCCAGCGCCCGGACTGGGGGCTGGGGCAGGTGCAAAGTGCTGTTGGCCACCGCGTGACCGTGAATTTTGAACATGCGGGCAAGGTGTTGGTGGATACCAGGCTAGTGACGCTGGACCACGCCCAGCCTGAGTGATTGCAAAAGGGCCGGATTGCTCCGAAATAGGACTGTTATGATAGACCCGTTTGGCCGCCATATTTCATACCTGCGCGTTTCAGTGACGGACCGCTGCGACTTCCGCTGTGTGTATTGCATGGCGGAGGACATGAGCTTTCTGCCTAAGGATGAATTGCTCTCGCTGGAGGAGATGGAGAGGCTGTGCAAGGCGTTCATCCGCATGGGTGTTACCAAGCTGCGCCTGACTGGTGGTGAGCCGCTGGTGCGGCGCAATGTGATGAGCCTGATCGAAGGGCTGGGGCAGTATCTGGGCAATGGGTTGGAGGAACTGACCCTCACCACCAATGGCTCCCAGCTTGCCAAACACGCGCAAGGGCTGGCGCAGGCCGGGGTGCGGCGCATTAATGTAAGCCTGGATACGCTGGATGAAGCCAAATTCGCCCGCATCACCCGCTGGGGGCGCCTGGGGCAGGTGCGGGACGGTATTGCCGCTGCACAGGCTGCGGGGCTCGCCATCAAGATCAACATGGTGGCGCTGAAAGGCGTGAATGATGATGAGTTCGACACCATGCTGGAATGGTGCGGGCAGGAGGGGCTGGATCTCTGCCTGATCGAGACCATGCCGATGGGCGAGGTGACGCACCGCGAGGAGACGCATCTGCGGCTTTCAGATGTGCGGGCGGAATTGGCCGCGCGCTGGACCATGCTGCCCAGCGATTATGCCACCGGCGGCCCGGCACGGTATGTGACCGTGGCGCAGACAGGCAAAAGGCTCGGCTTCATTACCCCGTTCAGCCATAATTTCTGTGAATCCTGCAACCGGGTGAGGCTGACCTGCACCGGCACGCTTTATATGTGTTTGGGTCAGGAGGACGCGGTAGATTTGCGTAAGCCCCTACGCGCCAGCACCGATGACGCCGCACTGGAAGCGGCGATAAACCGGGGCATCGGCGCCAAGCCAAAAGGGCATGATTTTGATATTCGCCGGGTGGCGGTGCCGCGCCATATGTCCGTGACCGGAGGGTAGAGCCGGATGATTTTAGATCGAATCGCGCAGCGATGCGCTCTAAAATCTGAATCCGTCTCTATATCAAAAAGTTAGAGGGCGCTTCAGACTTCAGTTCCGCTCGCGGGGCGAGCGAACCCAAAGTCATCGCACTCTGGAGTCGTGCTCTGCCTTGCATCCGGCAAGGAAAATGCCAACCGAGGTGCGAATTCGCTCTTCAACCGCTTTTGGGCTGGGTAGCGCCCGGAAACCCGACAACGCGTTGAAAAGGAAGTCCCCCAGCGCCATGCCAAACAGCATGGAGGCGGATTCACGCGCTTCCTCCCGCGTGGCGCCATGGGTAAGGGAGAGATCCAGCAGGCAGGTTTCCATATGAGACTGCGCCTTGCGCAACCGGCTGGAGAGGAAAATATTGCTGAAGTCCGGGTTGTGCCCATATTCCGTGATTACCATGCGGCTGATGGCGATTTGCGCTGGGTCCAGCAGGAACTTCGCCAGGCAGAGCAGATTGGCGCAGAGCGTTTCTTCAACCGGCTCATCCGGCGCCGGGGTGGGGAATTGCAGCTTGGATTTGCGGTGCGCCAGCAGCTCGGCGAATAATTCCACCTTGGAGCTGACCAGCGTATAGACGGTGCGCTTGGACATGCCGGCACGGCGCGCGATGTCCGACATTGTTGCGTTATGGTAGCCTTTTGATAGAAAGATGACTTCGGCGGCGGCGACGAGGCTTTCCATCCGCGGGTTGAGAGGGGGCTCTGGCGCGGTATCAGGCTTGGGAATGGAAGGGCTGCCTGGTTCCATGGCCGACAATATAAAAGGCCGAATGGAAACCTTCAAGTTTTCATTGGCCTGGCATTGTAAGAAATATGCAGCTTGACGGCTGTAAAAAAGACCGTTAGCTCCGGTATCATGAAACCATGCGGTTTCCGTTTTCTGGTTTGGCCGTTGGCCATGGCGCCGTTCCTCGCGGGGTGCGCCGTGGGGCCTGATTATCGCCATCCGGCAGCGCCCGATGTGGCGCTGACGCCCCAGCCGCTGGCCTCATCTACCGCGAAAGCCGGTGGCCAGGTGCAAAATTTTGTGCCGGGGGCGGATATTCCGGGCGATTGGTGGCATTTATTCCAGTCTCCTCAGCTTGATGCGCTGATTGCGGGGGCGTTCAAGCAAAACCCTAATCTGACAGCGGCGCAGGAAACCTTGCTGGAGGCCGAGGAGAATGTGCGCGCCGCACAGGGCAGTTTGCTGCCTACGCTTTCCGGCAGCTTTGGCGTGCAGCGGGACAAAGGCTCAGGCGCCGCCCTGGCCGCTTTTGGCAATGGCAGCGCGGGCGAAACCTCTCTTCCAGCCTATACGCTTTATAATGCCTCGCTTTCGGTCTCTTACTCGCTGGATGTGTTTGGCGGCGAGCGGCGGCAGATTGAAAATATCGTCGCGACGGCGGATTATGAGCGATGGGAGCTGGAAGCGGCT
>JAKBCH010000106.1 GCA_021808055.1 Pseudomonadota bacterium
GTCTCGTTTGGGTTTCTGGTGCCGGGCAAGGGTATTGCCGAGGCGCTTGCGGCCTTCGCGCTGTTGAAGGCCCGGATGCCCGAGGCGAAGCTGGTTTTTGCTGGCGAGGCGGAGATGGAAATAGACTTGACGAGCAATGATGGGGTGACCGTCACCGGGTTTTTGAGTGACGCAGATTATAATGCCTGGCTGGCCGCAGCGGATGCCGGGCTGCAATTGCGGGCAGGGCAACCGGGCGGAATTTCTGCGGCGTTGCAGGATTGCATCGGCGCCGGACTACCCAGCGTGGCAAGCCGCGATCTGGCTGAGAATATCAATGCGCCGGATTATGTAATACGGGTGGCGGACAAGCCAGACCCGGAAGAAATTTCCATGGCATTTGAAAATGCCTTGTTAGAACCAAGAGATACTGAAAATGCGCGGGTTAATTACGTTGCCGCTCACGCCATGGCTGCCTATGCGGAACGATTATTGGAAATAGTGCTCGCCTGAAGCGCGATGGTGAGCAAAGTGGCTTCCATCTGTTTGGCCAAGGCGTTTTCCTTTGCGTCGCGGGCGGCGAGTTCCGCCCGCAGCGCCGCGTTTTCTGTGCGGATGGCGTGTAGCTCCGCCGCTAATTCAGCCCCCATGAACAGACGTAAGCGGCGCAAGGCGGATTTAAGCATGGCGGCGCAAATCCAGGCAGCGCGGGTATTCCGGCCCTTCCACCGGCGAAGGCTCAGCGCTTGGCCCCGGCGTGTGGCCGAAGGGCCAGAAACGCGAGCGGCGGCGCGCTTCGGCTGAATTGGAGTTGACAGGAAAATCCTCATAGGCCCGCCCACCAGGATGGGCCACATGGTGGGTCATGCCGCCGATGGAACGGCCAGTCCAGGTGTCGTATACATCGAACACCACAGGCACCTGCGCGTTGATGGTGGGGTGCAAGGCGGAATGAGGCTGCCAGGCTTTAAAGCGCACGCCCGCCACATACTGCCCTTGCGTTTGCGTGCGCTGCATTGGCATGGCCGCACCATTGCAGGCCAATACATACCGCTCATCTACCCAGCCATCCACCTTCACTTGCAGGCGCTCGGCGGAGCTATCCACATATCGCGCTGTGCCGCCCTGCGCTTGTTCTTCCCCCAACACGTGCCAGGGTTCCAGCGCGTGGCGAAGCTCAAGCTGCATGTCCCGCACTGTTACCTCACCCAGCTTGGGGAAGCGAAATTCCAAATGCGGGGCAAACCATTCCGGCTCCAGCGGAAAGCCGTAAGATGCAAGCTCCTCCAAAGAATCTTCGAAATCAGCCTCGGCGTAATGCGGTAGCAGAAACTCATCATGCAGGCGCGTGCCCCAGCGGATGAGGCGGCGCTCATAAGGCCGCTCCCAGAAGGCAGCGATGGCGGAGCGCATCAGCAAAATCTGGGCGGCGGACATTTCAGCGTGGGGTGGCATCTCAAAGGCACGGAATTCCACAAGGCCACGGCGGCCGGAAGCGGAATCCGGCGAGTACATCTTGTCGATACAAAATTCCGTACGATGGCCGTTGCCGGTCATGTCGCAAAGGATGTTGCGGAACAACCTGTCCACCATCCAGGGAGGTGTTTGGCTCTGGCGGCTGGTTTCGCGAAAGGCGATTTCCAGCTCGTTGATGCTATCCTCCCGCGCTTCATCGATGCGCGGATGCTGGGACGATGGGCCGATGAACAGGCCGGAGAACAGGAAGCTGAGCGAGGGATGGTTGTGCCAAAAACCAAGCATGGATTTCAGCAGATCCGGCCTGCGCAGGAAGGGTGAGTCCGTTGGAGAGGCTGCGCCCATTACGACATGGTTGCCGCCGCCGGTGCCGACATGACGGCCATCCATCATGAATTTCTCAGCCGCCAGCCCCACCTCGCGCGCGGCTTCATAAAGCTGCCCGCTCCGCTCAACGAGTTCCGCCCAGCTGGTCGAGGCCGGGACGTTGCATTCGATAACACCTGGGTCTGGCGTGACGGAGAAATTGATAATCCGCTCATCCTCTGGCGGTAGATAGCCTTCCAGCACCACTTTGCAGCCCAATTCAGCGGCGGTTCCCTCGATGGCGGCAGTGAGGTTCAGCCAATCTTCCGCGGCGTAGAGCGGCGGATAGAAGATGTGGATTTTACCCTCCCGCGCTTCAACGCAGAGGGCGGTGCGCACCACGCCGGGCTCCTCCTTCCCCACCACCGGCAGGCTTTGCGGGGCCGGGCGGAATGCCTCAATCGCCTCCGGCCCTTCGCCCGGCAGCGCAGGGTAACGGGGCGCCTGCATTGCATCCCGCCGTTGCAACGGTGCTTTGGGTGCGAAAGGGTCGGCTTCAAAATCTGGTTCGATATGGTCAGGGTTGGCCCAGGGCAGACTATCCAGTGGCAGGCGGAGGCCGATGGGGCTGTCGCCGGGGATTAGAAACATTACATCGTCACGGAAGAACCATTTGCCAGATTGCCAGCGGCGAACACCATCCATGCTGACACGGCGCAAAGGCAATACGGAGCCGACATTCGCGGAAAGCCCTTGTCCGAACACTTTTGCCAGCCGCGCGCGCACCAGCGGGTCACCTAGTTTGGCGTCCTCGGCCACCACGTTCGCGGGCAGGCGTTTTTCGCGCCAGAGGTAATAATGGATATCCTCATAGGCGGTGTTCACCAGGCTGGGGTCAACTTGCAGGCGTTCCGCAAGGGCATGGGTAAACACCGCTGTGTCATCGGCGGTGGCGGTGTCCGTGTCGTCGTCTGAGGCCAGAAGAGACGGGTCTTTCCAGACAGGTTCACCATCCGCCCGCCAATGCGCGTGTATGGCCCAGCGCGGCAGCTGTTCGCCAGGGTAATGTTTGCCCATGTTGTAGGTGAGTGCAGCACCTTTGCCCCAAAGCCGGGTGAGTTTGCGAATAAGCCGCCCGGCATAAGCGCGCTTGGTAGGGCCCAGGGCGTCGATATTCCATTCCGCGCCTTCATGGTCGGTAGCGGAGACAAAAGTTGGCTCGCCGCCCATGGTCAGGCGGACATCCTGTTTGAGCAAAGTGCGGTCAACTTCGGCACCGCGAGCCAAAATCTCCTGCCATTGTTTATCAGTATAAGGTTTGGTGACGCGGGGCGTTTCGGAAATGCGGCGCACGTCCATATGGAAGTCAAATTCAGTTTCCGTGCCGTCATCGGCTGTGAAACCGCCGGAAATGGCGGCGGCGGATTGCGGGGATGGCGTGGCGGCAAGCGGGATATGGCCTTCGCCAGTGAACAGCCCCGAGGTAGCATCCAGCCCCACCCAACCGGCACCTGGCAGGTAAACCTCGGCCCAGGCGTGAAGGTCGGTAAAATCGGCTTCCGGGCCGGCGGCACCGCCATCAACCGGTTTCTGATCGGCGGTGAGCTGGATGAGATAGCCCGAGACAAAACGGGCCGCGTAGCCGAGATGCCGCAGCAAATTCACCAGCAGCCAGGCGGAATCCCGGCAGGAGCCTTTGCCCAGCAGCAGTGTTTTGTCCGGCGTGTAAACGCCCGGTTCCAGGCGAACGACATAAGAGACGCATTTATGCACAATGCTGTTGACCTCTACCAACATATCCACCGTGCGGGTTTGCTTGCCCTCGAATTTATCCTTCATGCCTTTGATAAGTGCTGCGAGCATTCGCCCCGGCTGGATAAGCCTGCGAAAAGGTGCCAGCTCCTCAGCAAGAATAGGATCGTAGGCGAAGGGGTAGGTTTCCGCCTCGGGTTCCAGGAAGAAATCAAATGGATTGATCGTTGCCATATCGGCCACGACATCCACGGTGACCTCGAAGCTGGTGACGCGCTCTGGGAAGACCACGCGGGCGAGGAAATTGCCCTGCGGGTCTTGCTGCCAGTTGAGAAAATGCGGTTTGGGCGAAATTTGCAACGAATAGGAGATGATGGGCGTGCGCGCATACGGGGCTGGGCGGAGGCGAATGGTTTGCGGGCCAAGAACCACCGGGCGGTCGTATTTATAGGAGGTGCGGTGCGTGATGGCGGCGTGGATGGACATGCAGGCTCCTTGGTACCCTTCAAGCCCAACAATGCGCAGCCATATTTTGCAACGCAATAGCAACCAGAAATGAAAGCGCGTGACATTGCCATGATTGCTTCCCCCGGCGCGGAATGCGAGACACGCACAAACAAAACGGGGGTTGGGCAAGCAGGCATGAGCGGCGGCAAGGCGGTGTTTTTCGCGGCGGATGCGGCTTATTTTAAACTGGCTTGGGTGGCCGCGCGGCGTGCCGCCGCAGAGCCGGGCCGGGATTTCGACGTGTGGATGCTGGTGGACAAAGCGCCGGCCGGCATAGCCCCACCGCCGGGGGTTTTTATAAAAGAGATCGAATTACCGGAGGTATTCATCAATGCGTCCGGCCCGGCGCATATGTCAGCCTTCAGCTATGCCAGGCTGCTGGCCGCTGACCATTGGCTGCGCGACTATGACCGGTTGCTTTACATCGATTCCGATACGCGGATTGCCGGGGCGCTGACGCCGTTGCTCGAGCTTGATCTGGGCCACGCCATGGCAGCGATGGCGGAGGATTGCGGGCGATATCTGGGCGCTGCGGGCGGGCGGGAAAACTGGGACGAATACCGTGCCGCCACGGGGCTGCCTTTGGATGCACCGTATTACAATGCCGGTGTAATGCTGCTGGATGCCGCGCGCTGGCGGGAAGAGGGATTAGGACGGCAGGCAGAAGCCATGGTGCGGGCACGCGGCCCGGCGTTGAGATTCATGGATCAGGACGTGTTGAACGTGCTGCTGGCCGGGCGAATTGCGGAGCTTTCACCGCGATGGAATTTCATGACGCATTATATGGGGTTGGGGCTGGAGGCAGCGGTGCAGCCGCGCATTCTGCACTATGCCAATGTACTGAAGCCCTGGCGGGACCCGGAATGGGCGGCGTTGTATGACAAGGCAGACGCAAGGGCTTTTGCCCGGCTGTTTGCGGATTC